>PAJN01000027.1 GCA_002710205.1 Methanobacteriota archaeon
GAAAGAGATACACTAGAGAAACCCTAGAGGTTACTTGGAAAGGCAAGAATATCCACGATATTCTCCAAATGCCGGTCGGAGAGGCAGTCGAATTCTTCGCCAATCACAGGAAATTACATCGCACACTTTCTACAATCAATGACGTTGGATTAGGCTACATTCGATTAGGACAACCAGCAACAACGCTCTCTGGAGGAGAAGCGCAACGCGTAAAGTTAGCTAGCGAATTGAGAAGGCCGCCACACAGGCACACAATGTACATCCTCGATGAGCCTACAACTGGATTGTCATTTTCAGACGTTCAACAACTAATCGATGTCTTACTTAGGTTGAGAAAAACAGGCCATTCAATCATCGTAATAGAACACCACATGGATGTAATCAAATCGGCCGACTGGGTCGTAGATTTGGGGCCCGAGGGTGGAGACAGAGGTGGCCAAGTCGTTGCAGTAGGAACTCCAGAAGATGTGGCCAAAGTGAAGGGTAGTTTTACTGGCAAATTCCTCAAAGAAATCCTGTGATTTTACTTAATTCTCGAAGCGTAGTATTCATGGACGGTAGTCGCTGGGGTCTGTCTGCCCCCATAGGGGGCAGGTGTGCCTAGTGTCGTCGAATATTGTCAGAGTAGAGACAACCCCGAAACTTGGAGAAGGTATGAGAGATGTCAGAGGAGACTCTGTAAAACGTCAACTGGCCGCAGACCATGGTATCGAAATCGAAAATGTCCGGTCAATTGTAGGATTCTTGATTTCTAGCGAAATTACAGCCGATGAGGTTGCGAGCAGGGCCGACGATGTATTTGCTGACCCAATAATCGAAGAAAGCGCCACTGACTCACTCCACTTGGAAAACGAAGGACTTTTTTCGAACAAACCAGACATGGTTGTTACAATAGGATTCAAACCCGGAGTAACAGATAATCCAGGTAAAGCAGCACTTGATGGATTCAGAACAATATTCCCAAATGCTGGCGACGATGCCAGAGTATCTACATACCTAACTTACGCATTTGAGGGAGTTCCAGAAAGTGTAGAAGTTGAGTGGTTAGCGAAACAACTTCACAACGGTTTGATTGAGAGCGCACTACATTCTCTGAAAGGCGAAGAATACCCTGTTATTGAGTATGCGCCAATTACTCCAAGCGATTATGCACCTCCTGCAGTTGTTGATTTGGAAGTCTCTGATGAGGAATTGATGAAGCTTTCAGAAGAGGGCTTACTCGCTCTTAATTTGGAGGAAATGCAAACTATCCAAGCGCACTACAGAGATCCAGAGATTCGTGCAGCGAGGGGCGCCCTTGGGTTACCTGAAAACGCACCTACTGATGTAGAATTAGAGTGCTTAGCCCAGACCTGGTCCGAGCATTGTAAGCACAAAATCTTCGCAGCACACATCCATCACGTCGATACAGAAACCGGCGAAGATACAGAAATCGACTCCTTGTTCAAGACACACATAATGAAGCCAACATTGGAGATGAAAGACGAAGTAGACTGGCTTCTATCAGTATTCCATGATAATTCAGGAGTAATCGCTTGGGATGANGAATGGTCNATGTGNATGAAGGCAGAGACNCACAACTCCCCTAGTGCATTAGANCCATACGGCGGNGCAATGACTGGAATTGTTGGTGTTAACAGAGACATCCTAGGNACAGGNCTTGGCGCNAGACCGATTGCNAATACTGACGTATTNTGTTTCGGNCCNCCTGATTGGGAAGGCGACCTTCCAGAGAATCTATTCCACCCCTCTCGNGTTCTTCGAGGNGTACATGCNGGTGTAAGNGTTGGAGGAAATGAAAGCGGAATACCAACGGTAAATGGAGCCATAGTATTCGACGATAGATACATCGGAAAACCACTGGTTTACTGNGGGACAATTGGTATGATGCCTCGTAAATTACCAGATGGCCGAGAATCTCACATAAAGAATCCAGAAGCCGGTGACAGAGTCTACATGGTTGGAGGGAGAGTAGGATATGATGGAATCCACGGTGCGACCTTTTCTTCACTAGAACTGACTGAAGAATCCCCTTCTAGTGCTGTACAAATTGGAGACCCAATTACTCAGAAGAAAATGCTTGACATGATTCTAGAAGCAAGAGATNCTGGATTGATTACATGCATCACAGATAACGGCGCAGGAGGCCTTTCGTCCAGTATTGGTGAGATGGCAGAATACACAAATGGTTGCCGAATTGATTTAGGTAAAGTTCCACTAAAACAAGAAGGCCTTTCCTCATGGGAAATACTTGTTTCAGAATCTCAGGAAAGAATGACAGTAGCTGTAAGGGAAAGCGATGTGCCAGCATTCGAAGCACTAGCTAAATTACACGAAGTTGAAGCCTCATGGGTGGCAGATTTCACCGACACTGGACAGTTCCATGTCGTTCACGGCGAAGACACAGTCGCCTCCCTTCCAATCGAATTCTTACACGANGGAGTTCCACAATTGCGCCTTGAAAGCGAGTGGAAACCTCCAACAAACCCCGAATTCAATCCACCTTCAAACTCGGACCATTCCTCTCTATTGATGCGAATGCTGACGCGTCCAAATATAGCAAGCAAAGAGACATGGGTTCGCCAATATGATCACGAAGTCATCGCTCAAACTGCAGTCAAACCATTCGTCGGCGTCGAAAGAGACGGCCCCGGTGATGCAGGCTTGTTAGCTCCAGTTCACGGCTCCACGCATGGTCTTGTTGTTTCTAATGGAATTTCACCTAGATACAGCGATATCGATGCAGGGGCAATGGCAGCGGCAGCGGTCGATGAAGCTGTTAGAAACGCAGTATGCACTGGAGTAGACCTATCCAAGATAGCAGGTCTGGACAACTTCTGTTGGCCGGATCCAATAGAGAGNAAGAAGACGCCAGATGGTAAATTCAAANTGGCTCAATTGGTTCGAGCAAATAGGGAATTAGAAAGGATTTGTAGAGCATATTTCGTGCCTTGTATTTCTGGAAAGGATTCAATGAAGAACGATTACGGAACTGGTGAAAACAAGATTTCAATCCCTCCAACACTACTCTTCTCATTATTTGGTAATCATCATGACGTTCGCTATACTACAACATCAGACCTCAAACCAGGAGAAAGCCTCTATCTTGTTGGTGAATCAAAACAGGAACTAGGTGCAAGCGAAATATCCTACATGCTTAGTGAATCTGGAGAATCAGAAGGNATTGGCGGCGAAGTCCCGCGCTTACCCAATCCAGAAAAGAATCTGGAATCGTACAAGGCGTTAACCAAAGCCATTCAATCAGGCATCGTTCGTACTGCACACGATTGCAGCGAAGGCGGAGTAGCAGTAGCAATTGCAGAGATGTGCATAGGTGGCAGGTGTGGCGCAGCAATCGATGTAGATGGGCCAGGCGAAGCAGACTTNTGGGGCAGACTTTGGGGAGAATCACTTGGTAGAATTCTTGTTGGAGTTAAGCAACAACACCGTGCAGAATTTTTAGCTACAATGAAAGGACAACCCCTGACATACATGGGCGAAGTCANAGATGGAGACACTCTCAGCGTATGGGATGGTGACGATTTGATCATCGAATCAAATGTAGAGGAGATGGTATCTGCTTGGAAAGGAAGCCTTGACATGACTGGAGGTGTTCAATGATGGTTGAAACACCCAAGGTAGCAATCTTGTTTGGNTTTGGAATAAACTGTGATAGAGAAACTGCAGCGGTATTCGAATTAGCAGGTGCTGAAAGCGAGCGGGTTCACGTAAACCACTTTGTTAATGGAGAAAGAGACCTTTCAGAATTCCACATACTCGCAGTTCCAGGAGGATTCTCATTCGGCGACCACCTTGGCTCAGGCCGCTTACTAGGTAACAGAATGAGGTTTGCAATGAGAGAACAATTGACAGCATTTGTCGCAGCAGGCAAACCGATAATTGGAATTTGTAACGGTTTCCAAGTTTTGGTCAAAACCGGCTTATTGCCTGGAAGGGAAGTGCCTGATTTCGAACAGAGAGCAAGCCTAACTCTCAATAACAGTGGGCGCTATGAGGATAGATGGGTAACTTTGGAATTCGATCCAGACAGCCCTTGCATTTGGACAAAAGGAATCACTAGAATCGAATGTCCAGTGCGACATGGCGAAGGCAGATTCGTAATGCCATCAACAACAGATTTGGATGAGTTAAACGANAACAACCAGATTGTAACTCGTTATGTTGATCCTACAACNGANCCAGGTAAGGGAATAACAGATGAGACACTTCCATTCCCAATTTGTCCTAACGGCAGCATCAGAAATATAGCAGGAATATGCGACCCCACAGGGCTAGTATTCGGATTGATGCCACATCCAGAAGCAGCTTATGCAACCTTCCTACACCCGCACCATACAAGGGGCGAAGTCAATGAAGAAATACTCGCAGAAGGGATGCAAATCTTCCGTAATGCAGTGGAATATGCTCAAGCAAACCTTTGAGAAATAACCACCCCTCCTTTGCAACATGCCGTCAACTAAGTTGTACATGGAGAGCATTGATGCTTGCTATCTCAGAGACTTCACTGCTGAAGTTACAGCTGTCGATGATACTTCAGTAACACTTGATCGAACCCTGTTCTATCCACTTGGAGGCGGCCAGAATTGGGATACTGGGAAATTGACCTGGGGTGGCGGCCAAGTATCTGTTACCGAAGTGAGGGGCAGAGGGGAAGTCCAGCATTTTGTTGGAGAAGACCACGGCCTTGAAGTTGGAGACTCCGTAGAAGGGGAAATCGATTGGGACAGNNGNCATGCNCACATGNGAATGCACACCGCCCAACATTTGGTTAGCGGATTAGTTTACGAAATGTATGACGGAGCTAGGACTGTAGGCAATCAGATACACGCAGACCGTTCAAGAATCGACTTTAATCCAGTCAAATTTGATGAGGAAATGATTGAAGAATTGTTCAGCAAAGCAAACGGGATGGTGGAATCCAACCTTGAGGTAACTGACTGTATAATGACTAGAGACGAGATCAACGGGATCATGCCACCAGAAAGAACCAATATGGATTTATTACCGATTTCTGTTAAGCAATTACGAATAATAAAAATTGGAGACAATGTCGACCTATGCCCTTGTGCAGGCACTCATGTAAGGGCATTAGGCGAGATAGGAAAAATGGAATTTCTTGGCAAGAAAAACAAGGGCAAAGGTACGACTAGAATATCTTACACTCTTGAAGGCTGTGAGAGTTGAAANCCCACTAAAAACACTAACTAGTAATTGAAAAGTAACTATAGTAAAAACTTCTCTAGAAGCCTATAAGTCTAAATCATCATCAAGCAAATCTGAGACTTCAGATTGAGCATCTTTCCACTCCTCTCTGTCACGCTGCCTTTGAGCAATGGTAGCCGCCTCTACAACTTCTTTTAACGCATCAGGTGCTTCTGAAGCCACCCTTTCTGCAACGATTTTATCATTCATTTCACGGTCTTCTCCAAGGCGGTCAGAACGGTCAACTGCGGCTATGGGGCGACTTGGAATTGTGCGAGCGCCATGCTCAATTTCTTCAGCTTGCAACGAATCTGCCATGATGTTCAAAACCTCTTCTGGAGGCAATTCATCTTTCCACGGGTTTTGGTTGCCAACAGATTGAACGACATTCTTCTTCTCCCTTTTTGCTTGAGATTGGAATAATCTTCCTATATCTTCACTAGTAGGCAATGGTTTGGATTCAGCCATTGAATTTGCTAGACGCTGTTGCTCTCTCAAAGAGGGCCCGTGTACNTCATCGTGATCATAGCGATTGGGATTGGCAGCCATAGCTAACAANTCTCTTGCAAACTGAAACAACTCGTCTGATTGAGGCGCTTTAGCAATCAATTCCCTCACCTTAGTATGATGAGATATGCATTTTCGACACCGACTCGAACCTGCGAGGTCAGGAGCATCACATCTCAGGCAACACGCTTGGAAGCCCAAGTCTTTCATTGCCCTCCTCGGCATCGCCATACAACTCCCTAGTCATCGCCAGCAAAGAATGCTTCCGCGCGAGACTTCAAAACCCACCGTGGTAAGAAGGGGACATGGCGAGAGACCCCCGGGCCGACATACTCGAGGACGACCTCTTTCCAAAACAGAAGCCACGAATACACCGAGTACACGCCCACAGAGCCACAGACGGCACCATCCATTTCAATACAGGAGGAGGATTCATGGGAATCAACAACCGTCAACCAGTGCAGCTCCACAAAGGGAAGATATGGCACTTTAGTGATGAAGAAAAACGTCACCTAATGCTAGCCACAGCAGCATTCACATTTGCTCTAGGGCTTTTGATGGCGGGCGGAGTTTTACGAATTAGCGCCCAGGGCGGTCTTGAGCAATGGATCGCCATTGTTCTATTATCGATGCCAGTTATGTTGATCGCAGTGGGGCCTGCATTCCTGTTGCATGAAATAGGTCACAAAATCGTCGCTAAGAAATATGGCTGTTGGGCTGAGTTCAGAGTAGACCCAAGTGGTCTAAAATTCGGCATTGCTTTTGTCGCATTAACTGGATTTTTGTTCATGGCCCCTGGTGCAGTAATGGTTGCAGGATTGGTTACTCGCAGACAAAACGGACACATTGCAATAGCAGGTCCTGCGGTAAACTTCGGACTATTCCTGATTGGTATTCCTCTAGGGGGAATAATCCTTGGATTAACGGGCGCAACAGAGTCAGCAGCCTATTTGGAAGCGGGTGCAATTAATCTGAAAGCAATGATCTATGACGTTGTATTTTGGTGGGTTGCAGCAAATCTTGGATTAGGATTTTTCAATATGATTCCATTTGGCCCACTAGATGGTGCCAAGATCAAGGATTGGAGCGAGCCGGTTTGGTTCTGCAGCTTCATGACATTTATTGTGATCATCTACATGTGGTGGACTGGCGTATTCAGCCCAATCGACGACGTAGCATTACGAATCGCCGGATGGTTCTAATCTCATTCAAGGTATTCGCTTCTTACCGGGTTTTCATCTAGGTGGAAGAAAGAGTAAGTAGCCCACCAAGTGATTGTATCAAGAGCATCTACCAAGTTGCTGGTTCCACTTCTCTCTTCTCCGTAATCCTTGCCAGTCGTATCCATCCAATCGATCATCTCATCAACGGTGTCACAAGTTTGGTGGTAACACCAATATCCATCGACCAAGCCCCCGAATCCCATTGTTACAGTACCAAGGTTATCTTGGAAACTTGCGTGGTCAGAGCGAGCAGTAGTATCTTCATAGACAATAATTTCAGGTCGATCTTTTGCCAACCAATCGTCTACCTTCCAAGTGCTTGAGTCATAACCTGTTCCAATCAGTGTTGACATTTGTTCTTCAACACCAATTGCGTCTGAACCGATCCACAGAGCTAGGTTTACCATCCCAGGTTGGTTCATTACATCGTGGTCAAGACTTGGTCCAATGTACACTCTCATCGGCCAAACTTCCTCATCCTTAGGATAACCATCAGGGTCGATTTGAGGATCAGGGTCGCAGTTTGGCTCTCCTCCACCATGGTTTCCACCACAAGGCGCTCCCCCGCCGCCAGGCCAGTTAACCCCTGCCATGTCTAGATTCACGTAGTTGGTAACCTCGACATCCGGGTTGTCTTCCTTGACCCATTCTTCAGTCCAATAGTCGCTGCCTCTTTTTCCACCTTCTTCACCAGACCATAGACAGAAAACCATCGTGTTTCTAGTGCTATATCCAGCCATTGCTTCAGCAACAGTCAGTACCATACTAGTTCCGGCGGTATTGTCGTAAGCACCGACTCTTGTTCCGTACGTTCGCTCACCGATTAGGTGAGGGGAAATCATTCCTCCATTTACTGGAGGGGCGATATCAAAGTGAGCGCCAAAAACCATCCATTTGTCAGGATTGACTTCTCCAAATCTGTACCCACAGATATTGTATGCTTCGGGATTCTGCTGTCCAGTGTTTACCGAATCGTAAACGAACCTTTGGTTGATTACTTCTAGACCGAACCCTTCCATTTCTTTAATCAAATATTGTGCACCGTCTTCGTAAGCAGCGTTACCTTGCCCAGCCCACCTGTCAAGATAACCTACTGCGCCATCGGCAGGGTCGAGAGGATCCGGGGTTTCGTCTGACATTACGTTGATGTAATTCAGAACAGTTCTACCATCCACTAGGCCCATAGAATGCCTTCCACCCTCTGCCTCACTAAATGCAGCAGCAAATGGGCGATCTATTCCGAGACGAATAGCAATTACTTCTCCACCATTTTTGGTAGAAGGCAGTACAGCATCTAGAGATGTATTCGAAGAGACTCTAGAGATTCCTTGGTTATCATCGCGCTCGAAACCATCTCTTGCGTACCAAACTTTCCAAGATTCAGTCAAATCTCTAATGGGCCAATCTTCTCTACCATATTCTCCAATTAGTACAACAGCAGTGTCCGTCCGAGGAGGTGAAAGAACAGTCAATTGCACAGATTCTCCAGCCTTAATATCGACAACTGTTGAATTCTGCACAAATCCATTTTCTGGATTTAATATCAAATACGGAATAAACGCAGACATATCTGATTCTGCAGCGATTGTAATTGCCTGGAATTCGCCACCAATCCACACGTTAGGTGTGACGGTAACGTCTCCTTCTCTTACGGTAGCGTCAACATTTTCTCCAAAACAACCGCTCAAAGGAGCTAGGCAGAATAACAAAGCGAGAAATCCCGCTATAATCGGCCGCTGCATGTTAGTCCGTAGGTGCAATCACTTCTCAATGCTACTATTAATTGAGAAATCAAGAAACCAAAGGATTGATAATCTTCTAAGTCTAATTATAACATGAGAATAATGGTAATGACCGCTCCACTTATTCATGAGTTGCTAAGAAAGAAAAGATGTGCTAAAGGCATTTGCCGCCCAAAAAGAACAAGCTACCTTTGGGCAAAAATGGTAAGGTCTGAGCAAGAAGATCAAACCCCTGTAATTGAAGGATAAGCCAATTATTCGTTGGCCAACTCTTGATTCATCATAACGAATTGACCTCCTAATGTGATTAGCAGAAGTATTCCAAATACACTAGGTCTTGGGAATCCCGATGCTAACTCCCCTCCAAACCCGATTAGAAAACCGATTTCCATTACTACAACTCCAGCAACAGAGCTTGCTAGAGCAGTCAATGAAGTGTGCCATCGATATTGGTAAGATCGGTATGCCATTTGCATACTGACTTCGAGTTTTCCAGCATCGGACAGATGGTTCACAACTCTGAACACAATATGGGTAATTTGTGAAACAATGGCCACAATTGCAAGAAGCATGAAAATTATTCCGAAGATTGCCAGAACAGGGTCTCCGCCGTCGCCAAACAATTCGAACCAACTGACACTCGCACTAAATCCATATACCGAGGCCTTCATTCCAAATGGACTGGCATCCAGTATTCCTCCAACCGTTAGCCACCCTGTGAACATTCCAATGATCAACATTATTCCTCCAGCGCCATGGAGGGCGTGAGATGCTGCTTTGATGCCATTCATTGGCTCAGAATTTGATACCGCGTTTGCCTTTGCTCTTGTTTTGGGCTTTTCACCCCATTCGAATTCTCCATCACAATATGGGCAGGAAAACTCTCCGTAAGCATCGTCATCGAGCTCGATTTCCTCTTCACAATGAGGACAAAGAATTTCCACCATATAACGAAATTCGAGGCTGGGCGTAAAGAACATTGCCCCGTCATTGTAATTTCGTCATAATTCATTTGGAACCGGAGTTTGGTCCATGTGAAGGAAGGCATAGACTGCCCACCAAGTTACAATATCCCAAGAGTGAACTAGGTTGTTTATTCCTGTCGAATCATCTGTGCCCATATAATCGATCATAGTCTCCATAGTGTCGCATTCACGATGATAGCAAGGATATCCATCAACCAAACCATTCCAACCTAGAGTTGCAACGCCGATTTGTTGAAATGAATCGTGATCACTACGAGCGGTTGGCGATTCGTAAATCGCCACAGTGTCTTCATAGATGTCTCCCCATAGTGGGCTTTCTCCATCTGCAAGCCAAGCCTCTCTTCCACGCTCGATTTCATAACCGAGGTCAAGAGCATCTGCGCCAATCCATTCCGCTAGATAGTACATACCGGGTTGATCTATTACATCACCAGTTCCATCTGGCCCTAAGTAAACCGACATCGCGTAGTCACCAGGATAATTGACTCCAGCCATATCCAAATTGAGATAGTTGCTTACTGTAATTCCATCAGGCAGGTCGTTAGCGAATGAGCGTGAGCCCCACAGGCCTTCTTCTTCAGAAGACCAAAGGCAGAACACCATTGTTCTCCTTGCATCGAATTCAGCAAGGACCTTTGCAGTGCTCAAAACCATACTTGAGCCTGCTGCGTTATCATATGCGCCATGTCTGGTACCGTAGCCAGGAACGCCAATTTCAGCACCGGGCGTGTAAGCTACAGGAGGGGCGATGTCAAAGTGTGCTCCAAAAATCAACCATTCGTCAGGGTACACTGAACCATCTTTGTATCCACAGATATTTACTGCCCAGGCAGTGTTCCATTGGAACCTGTGCACCTCTACCCTGTCTAATCCATATCCTTGCATTACTCCTTCAAAGTAGGTTATTGCATGTTCATAGGATGGATTTCCATTGCCAATCCATCGGTCGAGATAACCTACCGCGCCATCAGGGCCACAGGTTGCACAAGGAGTATCGTCTGTGATGAAATCAACCCATTCGTATACATCTCGGCCATTCACCCAGCCTCCGCTGGCGCCCACGCCATCAGCATCGGTTAGGTCGGTTCTTTGGTCACGGACTGTCTGAAGAGATTTGATTACAACATCTCCTCCACTTTGGTTTGCAGGAACAATCCATTTCCACTCTCCTCCTGCGTCTTCGTTAGGAACTGCCATGATTGCTGCCGAACCTTCGGTTTGACCATCAGCCCAAGCCGCCCAAGAAACATCTGGAGCACGAATTGGCCAATTTTCTCGCCCATAGTCTCCAATTAGGAATATGATCTCTGAATTTCTTGGAGGGAATAAGACATTCATCGATACTGATTCTCCNTCTTTGAGGTCAAAGACAGTTCCATTCTGAGCTCGCATNGAGCCGGGGTCTTGAACGAAATATGGGACGAAGACACTCATTTCAGTGCTTGCTTTTAGTGTAATTACGGTCCATTCGCCCCCAGGAATAATCGACGGAGAAACCTTCAAATCATCTTCAGAAATTTTCTCAGATACACTATCTTCTCCGAAACACCCGGATAGAGATGCAAGGCACATCACAGTAACCATCATCAAAGCNCGTGCGACATCCATATTGGTGCCGACAACTTCCCTATTGTTGAATGATATGGTCAGAATCTCATTTCCGGTGTGTGGAANACACTTTCCGGTTACAGGATAAGGGTTATACACAGACCATCGGCCCGATTAATCGATGGCGACCGTTCGGTTGGACCAAAAATCTCGGGCGCTGGTAAGGTCAATACCCGACTCTTACCCCGAAGCGCTGGCCAAATTTTTNGGGTCNGGTCCAACAAATATTGAACTCGCAAAAGCACATCATGCGGCATATGTCGAGGCTCTATCTTCNAATGGAGTCGAGGTGACAATATTGGATGCCGACCACAATCATCCAGACTGTATTTTCGTTGAAGACCAAGCAGTAGTTATTGATGGGCACGTCCTTCTTCCTGTTCCAGGACACGAGTCCAGAAGGGGGGAGCAACCGCCAATTGCAGAGTTCCTTTCCGATCAATTACAAGGACACCAAATATGCATAATGGAACCCCCTGCAATGATGGACGGAGGAGACATTCTTCGCTTAGGAAATTTATTCTTCGTAGGACGCTCTACAAGAACAAATGATGCCGGTATAGAGGAACTTAGAGACCTGCTCGAACATCTAGGGCACGAACTTAGAGTAGTTGACATCCCTTCACACGCATTACATCTGACAAGCATCTCTTCAACCCCTTCTGATCAAATCATTNTAGCACCTGAAGGATACATTACTCCAGAGTCATTTGGTGAAATGCCAGAAGGTTGCGAGGTAATTATGTTGCCAGAAGAAGAAGTGTATGGTTGCAACACAATCGGGCTTCCTGGAAACAAGGTAATAATTGCAGATGGATATCCAAACGTNAGAAAAGCGCTTGAAGACAGAGGATTCGAGTGCATAGTTTTGGACATGGGTCAAATTAGAGCAGCAGACGGCTCGCTGACTTGCTGTTCAATTTTCTATTGATGCCACCAAGCGTTTTGATATACACGCGTTAGGTGGCGAAGTTGCTGCAGGGGTTGCCAAGCTTGGTCAACGGCGCTGGGATGAGGTCCCAGTCTCTATGAGTTCGCAGGTTCAAATCCTGCCCTCTGCACCAATTTTTTGACGCAATGGATGAAATACATCATATCTCAACGAATAGAAGGGCGTAATGGTGTCATCATTCAGAATCTGTTCAAACTGCTTTGGAAATCAAGTGTACCCATATATGGGATTCATGACAGGAGAGAAATATCAATGTCAAGAATGCGATGAGATACTAGTTATGCCAATTGAGTTCGATAACGTTGAGGATTATCTTAACTTTCTCAAAGTGCAAAGTCCAGAGAAATTCAAAGAGGTCAAAGGAACTTTCAAAGTTGAAGAATCTGAAAAAGACNCGCCTGATGCGCCGCAATTAGATTCAGAACCACCTTCTGGTAATGGGAAACTATCTCACCTTTGCATTTTCGAAGGGTGCCAGAAAGGAAAAAGAGGCGGAACAGATTACTGTAGGAAACATTGGCTTGAAGGACACGATGTTGAATTCTGAATCACTCGAACGGCATGAATTTCAGAGTCATGATTATTGAGTTAGACCATTCCCTTCTAACTGATGAAGATGATTAAAATCGAATCTATGCCCGCTAAAATATGCCTTGGAATTTCAGCCTTACTTTTGTTTATCTATTCTATGAGTTTCATGTTTTTCGCTACAGAATATGTAACNGGAGGAGACACTGGATTCTCTCTAATCAATAATGGTCTAGCNGGAGTTGAAAGCGACGAAGCATATGGCCATGGAGGCCCAGAATCTGCATTCAANGGGGTTCTGTTCTTTGGTATTTTNATATCAACAATGCTCATTCTATTCGAAGGCGCAAAGGGNAAGTGGAGAATTATGCTACCTGTTACAATAGGCATGGCAACAATGTCTGNCTGCATTTGGGCATTTTGGAACCCAGATAGTGCAGCTAGCGACACGCCAAAATACGTATCAATTTTGGTTACGTTAGTTTACTTTGCAGCCTACATGTTCCTTCGGGAGGAAGGGGTTAATGACGGATTATCAGATTTCAANCCAGGGTTGAAAGTNAAAGATAAGATCGCAATGTCNGCGCTTATTTTGCTCGTAATAGCAGGATTATACTATTCNNTANGNATGATTTCTNACNCCAGATGNAGTNATNNNNCAAGGTTTCCCACATTCAACGNTANGGCATGGGTTGCTGCTTTGGATGACTCATTAGGAATGGGGGCGCCATTACCTACTACGGTTTCAGTAACTGGAGCAATGCTCCTAATATACACACTTTGGTCTGCATTAGTGCTAATGGAAGGGGCCTCTGGAAAGTGGACAATTATGCACCCTTCAGCAATGGCATTTGTTGCAGCAACAGTCACAACATATGTAGGGCTTGTTGCTGGCACCGCTCGTACAATAAGTGATGCCAACCAAGTGGACATTTTGACGATACCAGTGATTATGTCATTGGTTTTAATCAGCTATTACCGACTTAAAAAAGAGGGTATGGAAGATGATATGACATTTATGGGTGAGCCTGTAGAAGGCGATATGTTCACAAGTGGATTATTGCTTCTTGCATTAATACTTGGATTTTTGACTGCATTGAGCAATATCAATCAGAGTTTAATCTTTTGATTAAGAACAAAGATCTTGCCTAGCAATACTGAACACAGCACGGCCTCTTGAGGTTATTTTGTATTGCCAAACCACGTCCCTTGGATTGAAAGTGCGGAGCATCTGTTCTCTACTCCAATGTCTTCTTGCTTCAATTTCGGTCATGTATTTGCCCCATTGTGTCCAACGATTTTCTGCTCTTGAGGCCTGTAAAACCTGAATGGGTTTGAAAGTACCAAATTCTTGAGTTAATGCTAGCCACTTGATGTGGTCATATCTA
>PAJN01000028.1 GCA_002710205.1 Methanobacteriota archaeon
TCTTGTGGCTGCTGTGGTTTGGTTGTTGAAGAAAATGTGATTGACCCAGGCATCGACTGGACCAACCATGAGAACACCACTGACCGTTCACGTATTGGAGCTCCTGCCACACACACACTCGCAGACAAAGGTCTGAACACCACAATCTCAAATTCGGATTTGACTTCAGGGGCTGCTGGCAGGCTAGGAATGTCTGCTAAAGCCCGTCGCGACTGGCGCCGTCGCAGAGTAATGGACGAGCGTTCAAAGACTCGTGCTAGCCGTGCTCGCAACCTAGTCAAGGCGAACCAAATGGTTCGCGATAAGTCCGGTCTGCCTAAGTCTATGCAAGAAGAGGTCTGCAGGTTGTACAAGATTTTGTCTCACCAAGGATTCGTCACAGGTCGCTCGATTGCAGGTGTCACTGCAGCATGCACATACCTCGTGGCACGTAAGGAAGGAGTCCCGCGCCAGATTCCAGAGATAGCAGAGACCTTCTTGGTTGATGAGAAGGAATTGTCACGCATGATTCGTCACATCTCACGCAAGTTCAACATGCACAAGATTTCGAGCCCTTCCGATTACTTCAGTCGTTTCATTAGCGACCTGAAGCTGCCGCCAAACATCTCTCTACAGGTCGAACACTTGTGGAAAGTACTGCAGCCTCGTGCAGACTTGTGGCAGGGTAAGAAGCCGATGGGAGTTGCTGCTGCGTTGATTTACAAGGCTGCTGCAGAAAGCGGCCACAAGAGAACCCAAGCTGAGATATGTGCGGTGGCAAAGGTCTCAGAAGTAACGCTTCGCCAACTCAACCGTATCATAGCAGGACTATTCAAGAGCCTAGGTGAAGCAGATAAGAACTGAAGATATATTCATTTGTTGGGTGTTCTTGCAATGTCTATGAGCCGCCGTACTAACCGTGTTCAACGCAAGGTAAAGATCCCTTCCAGCAAGAAAAAGAAATCTGGTGCTAAGAAGGAAGAGAAGCCTGGTGAAATCCCGTGTGGCATCTCAAGTTGTGATGGTTTCGCTGACAAGCATAAGGGTGGGCGCTCACTAAGTCAAGAGAATGCTATCGACACTTGGGGCGAGGGTGGATTCACAGTTCGTAAGAATCGAGTCCGAGTCTGTAAATCCTGTTACAAGGTTTGGAAGAAGGATAACAAGGACGATATGACTTCTCATTATTGATCACTTTCACTTTCACTTGTAGTCTGTGGGAAATGAATGTAGACCTCAGGCAGTGAATTCAGTTGTCATGAGACAATTGAGAACAGTGATACGCTCGATGATAACCTCTGGTGGTTGCGTCGTAGCAATGGATGATGCAACAATAGTTTGGAAACCGAAACACGACAGGCAAAAACGAGTAAGAATTGCAGCACCTGCCAGTGTTTTACTAGGTTTAATCGGTCCTGACGGAATGGTAGACAGGGTTGTTGCAGGAGATGTGTGCGGTGGAGTGAATTTGATTTCGCTAGATTCGATGGAAGTTGTGGACAGATTTGTAGTTGGAAATACCAAAATCCGTTCGTTATGTGCTTCATCGATTAGTGGTGAGAGTATTTTGGTAGGATGTGAGAATGGTTCGGTGTTTATGATTGGAGCTAATGTTCCTAATCGTGTTTTGAACTTGTTCGATCTTGATGGACCAGCATCAGCACTAAGGATAGTGGGTCAAGATTTGCATATCCAGCAAGGATGGGAAAGGAAAGTTGTAGCATGGACTGGTCAGAAATCAGTTCTTGTCGCTTAATTTCTCATTTTCTTTCAGGGGCCAAGGTGGTTCTGAGGTCAAGAAGTATGCAGTTCTTGCAGGCCTTGGCCAACTTCGAGGGACTTCACCATCATTCGCTTGACATTCTTCAAGGAAATTCAGATGCTGACTTAATACCTCATCTATACGTTGATTCCCTTTGATTGTAGGACCTCTTGCTGGAACAATACTCTTGGGCGCTAAGTCATGAATTGTTTCTAAGGAAGTAATCAATTCTGGCAAACTTCCCCCTGGCATATCCCANCGGCAAGGGCTGTCTGCTCTAGGCAATACTGCTCCTGCAACAAGAACTCCCCGTTGTTTTTCGAAGTAACCCATGCCATCACTACAATGGCCAGGTAAAGATAGTGCAAACAACTCGCCATCTCCTAAATCGAAGGTGTCACCTTGAGCCACCGGTTCACACTTTGTACTTGGCATGTCAGAATCATATCTGTTAGCCCAAGTTGTGTAAAAATCACCAGTCTCTAATACTGAAATAGCATCGCTGTGGATATGTATTGGTATGTCTGCAAACGACTCTGAAATATGCTTAGCAGCTCCTGAAAACGGGTAGCGGCGACTAGTTAGCAATATTCTGTCTAGTTGGCTTTCATCACCTTTTTGCTTCAGATGGCCGGTTATTCTCTCCACCTGCAGCATTTGATACCAGGTTGTTCCCGTGTCCACCAGAACATTGCTATCGCTACCAGCGAAGATGACAGCATTTGCGTCATGGTGTATCCCNGGCAATCTGATGATGCGCACAAATTACTCCACGAGGTCACAGTGCTTCAAACATGGGTATCTCAAATACGGTTTGGGTTAAATACAGGGAGTGAGTCGGCGGAATCATGGCTAGATTTCCTGAAGCAGAGGCACGTTTGCTTCACGTGAAGATTTGCATGAAGTGCAATGCGCGTAATGCAATGCGCGCAACATCTTGCCGCAAGTGCAACTACAAGGGATTGCGTCCTAAGAATGTCGAGCGCAAGGGCGCCTGATCACAGAATCCCCAGTAACGGCATGATGTATGCCATTGGCCCTCCTACGAAGAATAGTGGAATTATTGCAGGCCATAGGAATACCAAGAGCGGGTATTTCCTAGTGACCCATACTTCCTCGACTCCATTTTCTTTCAGAATCGAAATATCTTCCATTAGTTTCTCTTTGCTAGGTGTTTTTCTTGGCGCCCTAGTGCGATGAATAATCTTCTTTTCACCACTTGGCATTTCAGCAATTGTAGAAAGAAGCCAAACATGATTGCTGAGAACTTGTTCTATGTCCATCTTCTCTGCGTGCCAAATTAATTTCAGCGTAGTATTTCCTTCTCTCAAATTTTTGAGAATCATAATTATTGGTAGAACTAAGAATGCCAAACCTCCCCATACAAGCAAAGCTATTGCGGGCGGCATCGCAATTACAGCATCTTGCATAGCGTCGGGATAGAATGTCGGGATGCTCGACCAAGAAGGAACCAAAATCGCAACCCACATCAATCCCTTACAATCTGCTCCGCCGTGAATTAACCGCATTCTCCAGGCCATGTCAACTAGGAATATTGGAATGAATACTGCAAATGTAGACCACCAAAGAGTTGCTTTTTCGCTGGCTTCTCCTGATAGGACTGACAAAATCGAATCATCGGAGTGAAGCAAAAGCCCCTGCACTACNCCCGCAATCCCAACGATATACCATGCGCTCACAGCCAAATCAAGACGACNGCCTGAACGAATGTCATTTANTGAAGGCCTACCGATAACTGCTACAGATGCATATGCTACCATTCCTGCGGCTGTTGCAAAGACATACCATTCTGCTTCTGAATTCAATAGGTCGAGAACCCACAAGAAGATTGCTGGTTTAGCCCAAGTTATCCAGAATTCATTTGGAACTCTTCGCTCTTTATGGTCTAGCCATGCAGCAATACCTAGTGCCCAAAATAGCACGATTAGCCGAGTCCAGGATATGACTTCCCCCGAATCCATGAAACTCGGGTGGCGGCAATCACCTTAAAGGAGGCACTCTTGAGAGAAGTGTGCGCGAGTCTTTGTGCAGGTGTGAGTTATGTCCGACATCGAAACTAAGTTGGGGCAAATTGCCACAGTGATTAACCAAATAGACGACCCTAAAGTTCCTAGAAANATTCGCAAGGGTGCAAAAGAAGCATGCGAACAATGGTTGTTGAATAAGTCCAAAGAAATGGATATCAGAATTGCAATTACACAAGCTAAATTGGAAGAGTTATACGAAGATCCGAACATTCCACCAGAATTCGGAACACTAATTCTGATGATTAATACCGAATTAGAGAAATTGCTTAGAGAAACTCTCTAATCATTCTTCTTCGCGTTCTTCTTCTAACTTCTCGATTAAATCTTCGAGATGTAGACGTAGATTTTTCGGGACTCTGCCAGGTGAAATGTTCTCTCTGAGTTCTGTAAAATCGTCCCGGCCATGTANTGCGGTGAGTATGAACTCTATTTCATCAGCACGAGCTCGGCCTCTCTTTAGAATGGTTTGAGCAGCAGATCTGCTAGAGATTCTAGCGACCTCTTCATCCGAAACACCCAGTGACTTTTGTAACTCAGAGAGTTTGTAGAACTCTCCTGATGATAAGTTACCATCCTTCAGTGCGTCTTGCCATGCCTCTTCCAACGTAGGTGCTCTTTCTGAGAGCAAAATGGCAATTGGGCGGGTTTCTTCGATGTTTTCTAGGACGATCTTTACGATTGCAAATAGAGGGACTGCCAATATCATTCCAACAATGCCCCATAGCCAGAATGAGAATGCAGTAATGAGAAGCAAGAATACAGGAGAAAGGTCCAATGCTCTTCCTGCCCATTTTGTTTCAATGTAATTACCCCATACTTGTTGGTTAACTAGTAGCAATATTGTCATGACCAATAGCATNGAAGGTTTTAACAAAATAATTCCTAGAATTAGTGGAGGAATAGTTGCGATTAGGGAGCCTATGTATGGCACATAATTCAAGATGAAAGTCATAACTGCCCATACAAACCACAGGTCGATATCGAACATTAACATGATTATTGCAGCGATGAAAGCACTACCTAATCCACAACCGGTTTTTACGATAATGTAGGTGTTTATACCCTCTTCAATTTGAGTTTGAATAACTTCAACCCGCCCAGTTGAACTTCCCGGCCAAGCCCTTTCGATTCTTCCTGGTAACAAATGAGCCTCGAAGATAATGAAAATCAGGAAGAAGAGTACAGTAATTCCTGTAGTGACAAACGCTCCAACTTCACTAACGACCGAAGCTATGAGGTCGGTGGCCGTACCCCCTGAGCCAATACCGATGGTCTCTAAATCACCACCTAATGTGCCGGTGTCCCCCTTGACAGATTCTGTTATTGCTGGACCAATAACNGGGACCTTCTTCAGATTCTTCCACTTTTGATTGAGTTTGCCATTGTATTCCTCTTGTCTTTCTTCATCTTCGATGAGACCTTGAGCTTGCGACCAAGCGAAGAATGCAGTTGATATTAGAATNAATATGAACAACAATAACATCGTGAGATAAGATAGGAACACTGGAAAATTGTTCTTTGAAAGATAATCTGCACCAGGTTTTAGCACGAAGTATATTCCTAATGCAATGAAGAATGGCTTGAGTACAGTCTCAAGGTGAATCATTGCCAAACAAAAAACCGTTAGAATGATTGCTGAATGCGAGAATGTAGCGATTCTTCTGTGAAAAGACGGATTGCCTGAGCCGTAGGAACTCTCTCCCATAAGTCGAGACAATAATTTCCAATACTTGAGTTATTCACTCGATTCAATCTCTATGATTGGTGTATTTACGATACTTGGCTGTTAGGTGAAACTTCTGGAGTTAATCTGTCTATGACGGCCGATAAGCGCTCAACCAGACTTGTCTTCATGTCACCGATTAGCAATGCGTGTTCCATAACTTCGTCAAGTGTATCTACAGCAATGACCTCAATGTCTTCGAATTGTTGGTCAAGTAGAACATCCTGGGCGTTAGCACGTGGAATAACGACGGTCTTGATTCCTGATTTAGCAGCAGANTCAATCTTTGCAGTAACTCCACCAATCGGTAGAACTTCTCCACGCACAGATAGGCTTCCAGTCATTGCTAAGTCTTGACGAATAGGGATATTCTCAAGAGCAGAAATGATTGCAGTAGCGATAGTAATCGATGCTGAATCACCATCAACACCATGTGTGTCAACGAATTGAATGTGGATGTCATAATCAGAAACATCCTTGCCAGTTAGTTTCTTGATCACTGCACTAACATTGGTTACACTCTCTTTAGCCAAGTCNGAAAGTCCGCCTGTAGCGTAGACTTTGCCACCACTGGCCAATGAAGGAGTAACTAGTGCTTCAACAGGTAGCATTATTCCACTATAATCAGATAATCCAGAATCTGCTCCAAGTACCGCTAGGCCATTGACGCGACCGATTCTCATACCGGAATTAACCACAAGTGAATATTCTTGGCGTCGTTCAATCATCCTGTCCGCAACTTGCTGTTCTAGAGGTTTTGCAATGTTTCTAGCAGCAAGAACGTGTCTAGAGGTTGTGTATTGTGCACCTTCTTCACAAGCTAGGTCGCCAGCAATTCTTACTAATCCACCCAATTCACGTAGCCTTAGTGACAATTTTCCACGTCGACCTGCACGGCGCTGTGCTTCTCGTAGAATTACAGCGACTCCGGTTCTATCAAAGTGAGGGATTTCTCTAGATGTTCCCATGTCCCTTCGAACTTCNTGTGCAATAAATCGAATCAACCTACGGCGATTTGCNGTAGTGTCTGGCATGAATGAATTGACATAAACTTCGTATCCGTATCCACGAATACGACTTCTGAGAGCGGGGTGCATTCCCTGGATTGCGTCAAGGTTTCCTGCAGCAATCAGGATGAAATCACAAGGTACTGCTTCAGTTTTTGTTAGCGCACCACTCGAGCGCTCTGAGCGACCAGATATCGGGAAAGCACGCTCTTGCATTGCAGTGAGTAGTGCTTGTTGTTCTTCCAGTCTTAGCAGGTTGATTTCATCAATGTACAATACTCCGCCATGAGCACGATGAATCGCACCAGGCTCTACTCTGTCGTGCGCAGGAGTTTCCATTCCACCACTTTGGAAAGGATCGTGTCTTACGTCACCGAGTAAACTACCGGAAAGTGTTGCAGTTGCATCTACAAACGGTGGGGGGTCTTGTCCTTGATGCTTGACTAGGACCTTAGGGATTCGAGCTTCGTCCGCTCCACCCATGCGTGATCTCAGGAACATGTAACCAAACATCAGTAGCAGCATTCCAAATAGCAGAGTTAGAATATCTCCACTCTGCAAAGCGACTACTGCCAATAAGAAAGCGATTGCGACAAATCCAATCATCAACATTTTTTGGCTCTTTTCACGTTGAATCTTAACAGCCTCTTTCTGGCTTTTGACGATTCGATCTCCCCTTCCAGCAGGAACAGTTCTCACTCTTGGTTCATTCTCGTCGTCATCATTAGGATAGCAGAGAATGTCTTCCAGTTTGTCTTGAGGTAGAAGTTCGGTCATGGACCTTGCAAGCATGGATTTACCAGTTCCAGGATCTCCAATCATCATCATGTGCCTGCGTTGTTCTGCAGCTTTACGAATTACAATAGAGCCTGCTTCTTGCCCAATAACTTGGTCAACTAACCTCTCAGGGATTGGCACATCTTCAGTGGATGTGAAATCCAGGCTTCGAACCCACTCATCGACAGGTGTAGAATTCAACTCGATATTCTCTGAGGATTCTGGGCTCCAAATAGTAACCATTGCTTCTTCCTCTTCTGGAGANTTTTCGCTCTCCTCAACGTCGGAAACTTCGGTTACTTCTTCTTCGGTCACGTTTGTTCCTCCTACACAGTCCATTTTAGCCGTTTGGCAAGCACCATAGCACCCAAATCGGAGTTATATAAACCAATCATTGCTGGTATTGGTGGCCGTAATACGCCCACTGCTCCATAGTCCAACCTGGCGGTAGGCCTCCTGGTGGCAGCGGAAGTGCACCCGGTGGAACCTGAGCGGCGGCTGGAGCAGGCGCTGCGACTGGTTGCTGGAATATCTCTTGAGCCCCTCCATACATGGAGTTAGCAACTGCATCATTAGCAGGAAGTTCGTTAGCCCAATCTACCATCCTTTCTGGGCTTCCTCCTCTTCCTCCACGCATGAACATTAGTCCTGCAAGTAGAGCAGCGATAATGACTCCTACCACGATTAATACAACAGTTAGGTCAAGTCCACTCTCGCTAACTGCTCCGTCACTGTTACCTGCGTTTTGTTCTACACAAGTTGTGTATTCACACGCTTCGGATAGGTCAGCTTCCAGTTCATTTAGTTCAGATACAGCGTCATCATATGCTGATGAACCTTCTTCCATACCATCGATTTCAGTTTTCTTTGCAGCGATGGAATCTTCCAGTTCTGTAACCAGTTCCTTGACCTCTTCTTCAGTCATGGTTTCTGGTCCAGGTGCTGCTTCAATAGCAGTCCACTTTAGAACTGGTTCTTTGTATTCGAACTTGTCACCATTTGCTGCAACTGCAGTAATCTTGACCAACTTGACATACCACTGTGAACCCATTCCTTGGTCTAGTTGTCCTTTGGATGGGTCAAAAGTCCATCCTAGGCTCTTCATTGTGATGTCGTGCTCATGAACTTCATTAATCATGCAGACTTCAGTGTTACAAACTTGCCATGTACTTGATAGCGAAGTGATTGTTACATCATTCTTGTTCAGGAACATAGTTGATTCAGGAACTTCTCCGATGTAGACATTCGCTACATCAACACGCACATCAGCATCTGGTCCTTGTCCTACAAGTAGAGGCATGCTGTCGTAAACATCCACAACTAGAGTGTAGATGTTNGAATCGTAGCGATCTTCTGCTTGGATAGTTACTGTCTGCAAACCTGCNGTGTCCCAAATCAGNGTCAGAGTGTTATCTAAGAAGTTAACACGTGCTGCGCCAGGAGTTGGGTTGCTGGCTGTGACAGTGACTTCGTTCACATTACCGTCTACATCTGTCAGAATCTCGTTCAGGAAGATAACCTTCTGAGTGCCAACCTTCAGGCGAAGATTCTCGAATTCGGAGAGATCTAAGCGAGGAGCATCGTTTACCGGTGTGATTGCTATTGTAATCAATTGGTCTGAGTACTGCTCGCCGTCACTAGCACGAATTGTGATTGTTGTTTCGCCATTGATATCTTCATCGCTGGTTGCGAAATTCAGAGTGAACTCGTTCAGAGAAACATCCAGTAGTTCTGGATTTGTGTTGTCAACAATTGCCAACATCAGATCTTCAGAAGATACGATGTTTCCGTTGTTGTCTGTATCAGATAGGTAAGGTAGTAGGTACAGGGAGGAAGAAGATGCTTCGTCAACATATTGCTTCTCAACACCAGCCCATCTTGGCTGTCCATTTTCAATAACGTTGAACAGTAGAGTTCCTACTGCAGTATCTGTGCCATCGTCGACTGCAATCTCGATTCCAGAAGCAGTTGGAACGCCATTAACGAACCTAATGTTCTCGAAGTAGACTTCAATTTCTTCAGTGGCTGGATGCCATGCAACGAAGTTAGGGCTGCTGCTTGTGATTACCAACTGGTCAAGCTGAGTTTCAGCATCTTCGATATTGTCAATGATTGAGACCTTAGTGGAAGTTTGCACTTTCACAGTTGGTACAGGTTCAGCAGTAATTACTGGTAGAGCATTCTTCAACTCAAATCCATTTTGAGTAACCTGCCAAGCGCTTGTTTGCATTCTAGAGTCGATGGAACGAACACGAATGTCGTAATCTCCAGCTCCCATGCTCATGCTAGGCTTGACAAGATATTGGCGATGCTCGTTAGAAGTCCCCTCTTGGAAGACTTGATCTCCACCGACAATCATGTCCCCGCCAATCCACTGGTCCATTCCTGCTGGTGAAACTTCGACATCGAAAGTGAAGAAGGAGGTGTTGATGTCTACAGCATCGTTGATTGTTGTCTTGGCTTCGATAAGGAAGTTGTCTCCTCTCTCGATTTGGTTGCTACCAATCACTTGCGCCTTACGAGCCACAGGTATGAGGTCGTGTGCGATTACTTCTGTAGCGCCATTATTGGAACTTGACTTATCTGCAACAAGGTTTGACAATTCAACTCCAAAGGTAGTTTGGTAAGCAGATGAAGGCAGGCTTGATGTGTCAATCTGTCCAGAGAAAGATTGTGTAGCACCATTACTTGCAAAGTTGCTTAGAGATTGAGTTGAGCCAACGTAGTTCTTCACATTGTTTGCCTTGTAGTAGAATCTCAGGTCTCCACCGTCGGTGTAAGCATCTACGCCGTTGTTGATAACTGTAGCCTGTACATTCAGAACATCTCCGTTGATGTATCCGCCATTAGGAGCGCTTGGATTGTCAGCAGTGAATGATTGGATTCCAACATCGATTGTTGGGGCCATATTTGAGTCAGCAGCTGAAACCACATTGCGGTGAGATGTGTGGTCGCCATCCAACAGAGCAGCGATTGTTAGGAAGTTCTCAGCAGCAGTAACTCCGCCGCCTGCTCGAACAGTGTTGATTGGAACAGACCAAGACTTTGTCACAGGGTTACCTGGAGTCAGGGTTACGGATTCGAATCCGTTGTTGTTTCCGTTAAGCAACCACTTCTGCCATACGTGGTGAGGGTTTGGTGATCCTCCAGAATATGTCTCAGGGGATGTTTCCTCTGCTACAGCAGCATAGATGTAAACGGTCTTAGAGCCGCTACCTGTGTAAGCTGCAGTGATATCGATATCCATGTTGTTTCCATTTTGTGATTGCAGTACGACCAAAGAGTAGTCGTTTGCATTTTGCATGTTTCCGCCGTTCTGGTAGAAACTGTCGTAGTTTTGACCGCCTACTGTGTAGTATGTTCCCGATGGAGCATCGCCAAAGACCGTAACTGGGATGCCGCCTGTGTATCCAGGTGCGTTTTGCATGTGGGAACGTCGGTTAATTGGGCCGTCACTCGGGTTACCTGTTTGTGAAGATTCCCAGAAAGAGATGTATGTGAAGTCTTCAGATTGACTTCCACCGCCNCCGTTTGTACCGTATAGGCTGTGCAAGTTGGTAGATGTAGTCTTACAAGGTCCACACCAATATGCTCCCATGTATTCAGCGAAAACAGGGTGCCCAGGGCTTGTAGCCTGGTATTGTGTTGGCTCTTCTTTCAATTCAGAATCAGCCTTTTCATTCTCAGCAATTAGTCCTCCAAAGGAAGCAAAAATGCTCAGAAGCATTAACCCAACAATTGTGTATGCGGTCGTACGTACGGTCGTCATAGATATCGTTTGAAAAACATGGTATTTGAACATGCGCTCTATTTGTCACACCCCCTACGGGGGTATCTTCGACAAAATCATGCGAATCGTTCTTGGTATATTCCTTCTCGCACAACCATGGCAGACTATTCAGTCCTGATGGAAAAAGAAGGACGTATCCATGTCGTTGAAGTGGTTGACGAAATGGTCAAACATAAGGGGCTTGGCGTCATCAATACCGCAACACTGCTCGCTGAATCTAACATTGGTGATGAAGTCCTAGTAGGCCAAAAATATCTCACCATAATGCCGACTAGATTACCGGAGTTGATCTCAGGAATGGCTAGAAGGGCTCAGACTATTTCTGCCAAAGATGCAGGATTTTTTATCACAAAGTTGGGAATTGGTGCTGGAGACACAGTTCTTGAAGCTGGTTTGGGCTCAGGCGGCCTTTCCATGCATCTTGCAAGAGTTCTAGGGGAAACCGGGCACCTAATCACTGCAGAGCCTAGAGATGAGCATGCCAGCGTTGGCCTGACCAATTTACAAAGAGCAAGTGCATGCTTCTCTGGGTTTCCAAAACATACGCATCTCGAGGGCATGGTTGAGGATGTAGTTCCTGATGAAGAAATCGATGCTATTGTTCTAGATATGCCGGTTCATCCACCTGCAATTTCAGCATGCGCACCAAAACTAGTTTTTGGTGGCAGAATAGCGTGCTATGCGCCAACCACTTCGCAACTAGAAGCCAGTTGGAAAGCTTGTGAGGATGCGGGTTTAACCGTTGAATGGGCTGGAGAATTGATGGAAAGGCAGTGGGGTCTTACCTCCAAGGGCGGTATGAGACCAGTCAATGGTCCGTTCGGCCATACTGCATTCCTTTTGATTGCTCAAAAGAGATAATCATTCTACTACTCTGATTTTTGTTTCACACTTTGGACAGGTAAATCTGAATGGAGGTTCACTACCTTCCGGCACACCGAGTCTTGCTTCACAAGAGCAACATGTGACCTTGTTGTATTCATCGATTCTAACTTCATTTGGTCCTAGAGGAATTTCTTCTTCTTCCTCTTCTTCCATTATCTCTTCGGGCTTTCTAAACAAGCGAATATACATCACTAGTATTAATGCCAAAGCCCAACCTGATGCGAGAATTATGATAGAATTTTCGTTATTGAGCTCAAATAGCCCCAGGTCCATGCCTCGAGGGGGCAAATCAGGGCCCCCTACATCAACTCTAATTTCAGGCGATTGATCAGTTAAGGTCTGACCTAATACTTGGCTTATCGACCGAATCGTGATTGAAGCCTCAAACCCGTCTAGATTGATTGGAGTTAACATTATTTTGAAGTCTTGACAACCTTTACTCGCTAGACTGAATGTTGCATTAATTCCAGTTTCTCCTGCTCTGAAGAATACAATGTCCATTTGAGGTTCATTCTTGCCACTCGAATCCAAAGTACCTTCGACGAATGTATTTGCTTCGTTACAAATCGTAAGAGATACGGTGTGTTGGTCTGAACTTTCATCGAAAACCAAGTAGTCCTTATCGAATGTAAAAGAAATTACTTCTTCATTCCAGCTTGGCTCAACTGTATATGATTCACTAAATGTAACCATCATATCTGATCGTGCAGCAGAAGTTAATCTGAATGTCAGAACTTTAGTTCCAGAGGTATCACCCTCTGCAATCATGCAAGACCATGAGATTGGGCTTGATGACATGCTAGGGGAGAGTACCACCTCGGTGTCATCTAAATTACAATCCATTTCGACAGTGTTAATGCGCATGGTATCATTCGCAGTNCCAAGATTTGTAATGATTACATTACCATAAATCATCTCTCCTGGTTTGGCATCATCATTGTCACTCATTACAGTGATCAAACCATCAGCGATTTGCGGAATAACAGCAATCGTGATCGAATCTGTGACAGTTGAATCGTCTGTGCTAGTAATTGCGATAGTCAAATCAACACCTGAATTAGGGGCGCCACTTGCGATTTCTCTAGCTGAAATTGTTATGCTTCCCGACTGTCCGGCATCCAGATTCAATGAAAGAGAATCTACGCTAATAGTGAACCAGTCGCTAACTGCGCTGTTGTTGATGTCTGCTACGAATGTTTCAGTTGATGTACCCAAGTTGGTTACCATTAGGGTTAGACTTGAATCGCCTAATGGTGATGCGATTATTCGGTCTTCGCTGGAGTCGACCATTACTTCATGCCTATCAGCAACTTGGAGGTCAAGGGTCAACTGAGTAGATGTCCAACCGCCATCAAAGGTTATTGTGAAAGTATCACTCATTGGTTGTAGTCCTGCAGAAGCAACCAATTCAAGTTCGATATCAGTAGCATTACCTGCTTCCAATGAAACCTCTTCAAGTCCGTTANCAACAGTAATTCCATTGGGTAGGCCACTGATTGTTGCACTCAAATCTAGGTCTTTTGTTCCATCATTGGAAATGTTGAGCATGATTGATGAGTTCTGGCCTGGTATGATCACNATTCTATTTTCAGCAGGCCCAGTCATCGATAGTTCAGCATATTCCTTTACTTCGAAAACTCCGCTATCATTTACCGTGCCACTGCCACTGTTAGTTGAGGACATTGTGAAGTCAAGTGTGATATTTCCTACCAAATAAGAATCGATAAGAACTTCCATCACTACATATTGTGACTCACCTCTGTCAAGAGTTACCGGTGAAGGATTAGTGAAAGTCACTCCTTCAGCATCAATTCCGATTAGAGATATTGTGTCTTCCTCAGTACCTTCGTTGTTAATTACAACATTGAATGTTTCAACAGAGTCCACATCAAGTTTGATCGAAGTCGGCAATACCATAGAAAGGCCCCATGATTCTCCAATAGTTACAGTGAATGCGTAATTTTCAGTAATCGAAGTATCTTGGTTTAGAGTGCCGTGTAGTGAAATCAGACATTCATCATTGACATGAGTGTTAGCTCCAGCCGTGATTAAAATATCTAGATTGTACGAATCTCCTTCCATAATCTGAGTTTCTAAATCATTCAGATGGGAGGAACAATCTCCTGAATCAACCATTGTCTGCCATGTCCAATTACCATCAGCAGATGAAAGGCTGGCCACTTCAACAGTCGTGGTTGAATTGCCACCAGGTAGAAGGGTTTCTCCGTTAGAATGCGTGAATGACAAATCATGAATCGAGGTCACTTCAATAACCAAAGTTGAGTTTACGGAGAAGTTTCCAAACACACTTGCTGCATACAAATTGTAACCATAGAACCCTGGGTCTGCATCGGTTGGTATTGAAATTTGCAGTGTTGCAGATCTTGACTCACCCGGGGTCATCAAATCCACTGTGTCGTCTATGAATCGAACATTCCATCCAGTAGGGTTAGATTTACTCATTATTCCATTTGTCGAATTCCCTGTAGTATTGCCACCAGTATTGTTTCCACTCGTGCTGTTGCCGCCGGTGTTGTTTCCACCTGTACTGTTTCCACCGGTGTTGTTGCCAGTGTTGTTGCCGCCAGTGTTGTTACCACCTGTACTGTTTCCACCGGTGTTGTTGCCTGTGTTGTTACCACCTGTGCTGTTTCCACCAGTATTGTTGCCTGTGTTGTTGCCGCCTGATGTCCAGTTAGACCAGAAAGCAACCAAGTCAGGCGTTTGGCCTACTGAAAGTAGAATCGTATCGTTTACATTACCATTATTTGAAATCATTATTGAAAGATTAACTTCGTCACCAGGTGCCATTTCTACCAAACCGTTGTCTCCTGCACTTGATACATCAACAGCAGGTAAGTACTGTGGCACAACTGAGAGCTGTACGTCGATAGAACTGGAGATGTTTGCATCCGGTTCAGTAACAGTAATTGTAAGAGTTCCAGAGTTGCTTGGAAGTGCTGACGTGGATAGCCTGATTGCAATATCAGTGGTTGCACTGAATGTCGGAATAACCCCAGTTACATTTGAGTCTGCAGGAATGACTTCCCATGCTGAATCAAAACCAGAAACAGAGATGGAATAGGTTTCGATCGATGAACCATTGTTATTGATGGTCAGAGTGACATTTGTCGCTTCACCAGGCGACAAAATCACATGATTAACATCAGTTGAAAGTCCGATGCTAGGGTGGGCACTTGCCATTGGAACCAATGGTGCAATAGCCATAATCATGACCAAAATGAGTGCATCTACTCTGCGCGACATGGTTATTGCGACTCAATACTGACTTTTCATCCAATCGGCCCTAAGGGCCGATGAGAATTAGTTCTGTAGAGTATCTATCTTTGTCTGAACGATTTTCTCCCAAGGGAACTCGCCATCTATGCCCGGGGTTCTGCCAAAGTGGCCGCCTGCGGCAGTACTAGAGTATATCGGCCGCAGTAAATCAAGGTCATTAGCAATTGATTTTGGAGTGAAATCAAACACTTCATTCACCTTTGCAGTAAGTTCTGAATCGGAAAGCGAAGAGGTGCCAAATGATTCTGCACGTACACTGACCGGCTTTGCAACACCGATTACATAGGATAATTGGATTTCACATTTAGTTGCTAATCCCGATGCAACAACGTGCTTAGCAGCCCATCTTGCTGCATATGCTGCGGAGCGGTCTACCTTAGATGGGTCTTTTCCTGAGAACGCACCACCTCCATGTCTGCCCATTCCTCCATATGTGTCGACGATAATCTTCCTCCCGGTCAATCCTGCGTCAGCGTAAGGACCTCCAGGATCTGCGAATCTGCCGGTTCCATTTACTACCAAATGATACGGTTGTTGAATCAGGGCCTTTGGAATGGCATGCTCAACAACATGCTTTCTTATTTCCTCGCGTACGAATGCAAGTTCTTCTTCTTCTGAACCGTTAAATTGTTCTTTCAAATCCTTGTCATGTTGAATCGCAATAACGATTGTATGAACGCGCTTTGGATTGCCGTTTTCATATTCGATTGTAACTTGACTCTTGGCATCAGGCCTTGCCCATGGCAAAGTGCCATCCATTCGTGCATTGGT
>PAJN01000029.1 GCA_002710205.1 Methanobacteriota archaeon
ATCTCAACAGTTGCTTTGTCAGTCATCACTGATAGAATAGGATCGTCTTCTTTGACGGTATCTCCAACTGAAACCATCCATTCAACGACTTCTCCTTCTACGACTCCTTCTCCTATGTCTGGCAGTTTGAATGCAAATATTCCCATGTTTATGCCTCCTGTGTTTTCTTTATAGCTTCTGCAATTCTCTGTGGGCTTGGCAGATAATCCCACTCAGTAGTATGAGGGAAAGGTGTGTCCCAGCCTGTTACTCGGATAATAGGTGATTCAAGATGCCAGAAGCATCTTTCTTGGATTGAAGCACTCATTTCTGCTCCAAAACCACTTGTTTTTGGCGCTTCGTGAACAATAACACAACGCCCTGTTTTCTTTACTGAATTAACTACAGTATCTCTGTCCCATGGCAGTAGAGTTTGCAAATCAATCAACTCAGCATTAATTCCACTGTTCTTGATTCCTTGCTCAGCAACATGAACCATTGCGCCCCAAGCAATAACAGTACAAGCATCTCCTTCCATCACGACTTCGGCTTGCTCTAGAGGAATGGAATAGTGGCCATCGGGAACATCAGCCTTGGCATGACCTTTCCACGTAGGAACATTGTGAGGGTCTCCATAAAATGGGCCTCTGTAACATCTCTTAGGTTCAAAGAAAATCACAGGATCGTTACATTCAATTGCACTGGTAAGCAATCCCTTTGCATTATTTGGATTCGAACAGTAGACCACCTTCAATCCTGGTGTGTGAGTAAACTGTGATTCAGGACTCTGAGAGTGATGATGTCCGCCCTTGATACCTCCACCTGCAGGAGTTCTAATTGTAACCGGAGCCGAGAACTCACCACCGGAGCGATGTCGTAATTTCGCAATTTCATTTACGATTTGGTCGTATGCAGGGAAGATATAGTCGGCGAATTGGATTTCAGCTACTGGTCTCAAACCATTCAGCCCCATTCCAAATGCAATTGCAGCGATTCCACCTTCTGCAAGCGGTGCATCAAACACCCTGTGGTCTCCATGTTTGGCTTGTAGCCCGTCAGTTACTCGGAATACTCCTCCAAAGTAACCTACGTCTTCTCCAAAAATTACCACATTGTCGTGGACTTCTAGCATATTGTCTAGAGCGCTATTTAGCGATGCAATCATGTTCATTTCTGTCATAATATCACCTCACTTCCCTAACTCCTCTCTTTGTTCTTGGACGTGCCAAGGAACTTCTTCGTAGACTTCTGTAAATATTGTTGATGCTGGTGGGAATGGACCATTTGCCAAATCACCGAATGTGCATGCTTCTTTGTACGCAGCCATAACTTCAGAATCTATTTTTTCAGTTAGTTCTGCGTCCTTTTCTTCAGACCAAGCTCCTATGCTGATTAGATGNTTCTTCAATCTTTCAACCGGGNCACCGCCAGGNCAACATTTGAACTCGTCACTAGGACGGTAGCGGCTAGGGTCGTCTGAAGAAGAGTGTGCTCCTGCACGGTATGTGTAAACTTCGATGTATGTGGCGCCTTTACCTGCTCTAGCACGTTCACGCGCCCACTTTGTAACCGAATACAAAGCTAGGAAGTCATTTCCATCAACACGAAGTGAAGGTATGTCATAAGACAAACCTCTCGCAGCGAAATTCACTCCTCCTGTTGCCAAGTTTTTGTGTGTAGAAATAGCCCATTGATTGTTTACTACATTGAGAATAACTGGCGGTTTGAAAACTGATGCAAAGTTTAGACCGTAGTGGAAATCACCTTGTGCACTAGTTCCGTCTCCCAACCATGTAATTGTTGCTTGGTCATCTCCCTTGTATGCAGATGCCATCGCAACTCCGACCGCTTGACTGAATTGAGTACCCACTGGGCTNGATATGGAAATGAAATAACCTTCTTTCCAAGAATAGTGTACTGGCATTTGTCTGCCACGAATATTATCTTCAGTGTTACCAATGCAGTGACAAATCATGCTTACCATGTCGCGGCCTCTCACGAATTGTGCACCTGGTTGTCTGTATGATGGGAAAATCCAATCAGTATCGTCTAGTGCCATCGTCTGTGCAATTGCGATTGCCTCTTCTCCAAACGATCGCATGTAGAAGGACAATTTTCCAGTTCTTTGCATCTTGATCATTCTGTCATCGAATATTCTCAGACGCATCATCATCTCTAGGCCACGAATTAATTCTTCAGCATCCAATTCAGGGTTCCATTCTCCTGATGCAGAGTCATCATCGCCAAGTACACGAATCAAACCATGAGCATGGTCGTGAGTTTCAGGGGCCGTGCAGGTATTAGGGTCTGGCCTAGAGAGGTCTCCAGGTTGTTCTTTCCATGTGCCACCAAAATCGGCATCATCTCCGGGTCTGAATGGTGCAGTAGGAACAGTATATGCTTCCATAGACCCCTTCTCATTCCCCGACATGATTCGCTCACTCCTTGTCCGTTCTAAGCCTTACCGATGCTCTGGCTAAAAGTTCTCCAGCACGATATGATGACCTGACCAATGGCCCACAAGCCCATCCTAGGAATCCCATTTCTTCGATTTGTAAGCTCCATTCATCATATCTGGATGGCTCAGGGAACCTATCAACAGATAGGTGCTTAGGGCTTGGTGCTAGATATTGTCCGATGGTAACAAGGTCAACTTTAGCATCTCTAAGCAGTTGTAGGGCCTCAGTAATTTCTTCATCAGTTTCTCCAAGTCCGACCATTATTGACGATTTGGTTAAAATGTCAGGGCGCAATCTTTTGGCCTCTTTCAAAATTCCAATTGATTGCTCAAATGTTGCTCTGCGGTCTCTAACCTTGGCATCTAGTCTCGGTACACACTCGACATTGTGAGCAAAAACTTCCAGTTCCAGGCCGTTCAAGAGGTCAGCCAGATCTTTGTGGTCACCTGCCAAATCGCTGCATAAGAGTTCAAGAGTTACTTCCGGAGTTCTTTCCCGTACTGCCTCGAGACACTTTCTGTAATGTCCCGCACCACTATCTTCTAAGTCGTCACGATTAACTACGGTGATTACAGCATGATTTAGGTCCATTGTAGCAATAGCGTCTGCAAGATTGTTTGGTTCATTCTCATCTAGAGGGGGCGGAGTTTTGATTGAGCCCACTGCACAAAAACGGCAACCACGAGTGCATTCTTGGCCTGCGACCATGAAGGTTGCATCCTTGGCAGCCCAGCATTCATGGATATTAGGACAGCGAGCTTCTTGGCAAACTGTGTGAAGCATATTGTCTGTTACAGTATCCTTAGTTTCCTTGAATTTCTGCTGTAAATCACCTGATGGTAGGCGTGTCCTAAACCAATCCGGCAAGCGAGGGCGAGTCTTTGCCATATTCAGTTTCTTGACCGTCAAACCCACTCCCCCTTAGTCATCCCGAAGGGATGGGGTGCAAAAAGAGTCGCTATGGGGGTTTACGAGGTTTCAAGGGCAAACTCGCACAGGAGCGCTCATGCGAGTTGCAGTTGTTACTGGAGGTGCACGAAGGATTGGTGCTACAATAGTTAACTCATTAATCGACGATGGATGGGCTGTTATTGTCCATTGTAACCGGTCACTTACTCAGGCCAGGCAATTGATTCAGCGCGGCAGAGGGGCGATAGTTAGTGGAGATTTATCGAATGATGAAGATCTGTTCAGAATCATCGAAGAAATCCATGATCACGAATTAGTTACTGAAGCGGGAGGAATAGATTTGCTAGTTCACAATGCTTCAATCTACAACCAAGAAGACTTCTCTACAGTAACTCCACAAGAGCTGCGCCGTTTCTCATCAATTCACCTAGATGCACCGTTCTTCTTAACTCAAGGTTTAGTCCCTAAATTAAAGACCAAAAAAGGGTCAGTAATTGGAATGGTGGACACAAGTTGGAATCACGCATGGGAGGAGTTGGCTCACTACACTTCAACCAAGGCTGCTTTGCGACAGTTGCTGGTTAACTTAGCTGGAGAATTAGCTCCAGATATTCGAGTGAATGGAATCGCNCCGGGGGCAATATTGGCCGCTGCTTGGGAAAAGGAAAGATTTGAGGAAGTCCTGAAGCGAGTACCTCTTGGCCGTGCAGGGAAACCTGAAGACATTGCACATGCAGTAAAGTTCCTTTCTGAAGCCGAATACATTACTGGATTTATTCTCCCGGTAGACGGCGGCTGGTCACTCACATGATTGGTGCGGGGGGTGAGATTTGAACTCACGAACACATCGTGACCGGATCTTAAGCCCGGCGCCTTTGACCACTCGGCAACCCCCGCTCAGACCTCGGGCAACGCTTGGAACTAATGAATGAGTCGGGAGAAATCAAATTTTGCAAATATTTGTGAACATTTTCTATGTAGTGTTATATGCTATTGCATGCGATAGGGGTTTATGAGTAAGACAGCACCCATTGTGTTATCTTTCGTAGTTGTGTTTTCGGTTTTAGGTTACATAGCCTTGGATTCAAATTCTGATGAATCTAAAGAAGAATTCTTCACATGTGATAATGGTGAAAAGATATCATTGAATTTACAGAATAATGGTTTTGAAGATTGTTCTGACAGTTCGGACGAGGACGTCATAGACCATTCTAAACACCTTCATGCAGACCCTATTTTAGAGGCGATTTTAGTGGAAATGGAAGGTGAAAAATTCGTTACTGGTAACGTTATTCATGATCATCCCATGGAAGTCCGAATTAATTGGGTAATGCAATCTGCTGATGGAATTTCCAGTGGTGATAATTTGGCTACCGATATGAACGGTGCTTGGGTTTTCGATATTGATGTTGAGGATCGAAGTGAAAACATCTCGATTACATTTAGAGCTCACAATCTTCCCGAGGATACCTGGTCTGATAATATTACAATAATCATTACANCAGATGTAATCGAAGGTTGCACAGATAGTGCTGCAAATAATTTCAATCCAGATGCAAACACTGATGATGGAAGTTGTGATTATGACCAAGACGATGATGGAGTTTTAGATTCTGATGAAGTTGCAGGTTGTACAGATGAATCTGCAAATAATTACAATTCAGAGGCTACAGATGATGATGGAAGTTGCCAGTACGATCAAAATTCAAACAATTCTGGTGGAAATACTGCACCAAGTTGTGATGTTGGTGCTGATTTAACCACGGATGTAAATCAAATGGCATATCTAGATGCAAGTAATTCCGCAGATTCAGATGGCGACACACTTCAGAATCCTTCGTGGCAAATTATCGGCGCTCCAGATGGCTCGACAGCCGAAATAGTGAATCCGTCAAACATAATTGCTGAATTCACTCCTGATGAGATTGGGAATTATACAATGGAATTTTATGTTGATGATGGTGAAGATTTCTGTAAAGAGACTCTTGTATTGACCGCAGTAATCACAGTTCCAGAAATCACACCTTACACTGTTTCACAGTCTCTTACTAACGGAACTGAAATGACTGATATCACATTCTCAAATATTGGTGGATACATTATATCTATGGAAATACACCCTGAATTGCCTAACGGCCTATCATTCGATAATCAATCTGGAAGGATTAGTGGAACTCCTAACGAAGTAATCCCCGAAACTACATTCACTGTTTTTGCCAATAATTCTGCAGGCTCTGGAACAGCAAGTGTGACCTTGACTGTAATCGATTTAGGCTATGATGCAACAGATTTAGCTCAATTTTGGTTGGACTTCTTCCAATGTCAATCAAATGATGATAGACCATTTGTTGACGATCTTACAACCTCAAATACAGAAAATCATCAATGTGAGGTATCAATCACGCTGAATGAAACACACTTGATAATCACTACAAATGGGCTTCCAAATCACGATTTTGAATCAACATTGGCATGTTCAGGTGGTGGTAATTGTGCTACTGCTCAGTCATACACTTGGTCAATTCCTAGGAGTCCAGTCAACGATACCGTGGGTGGTCATGATAGTACAAATTGTCCTGAAGCAAATGGTGACAAAGAATGTGCACCAGATAGAGGCGCTGTTGCTGTTTCGATTAACGGAGTTCCTATTTATGGTCCTGAAGACGGTCCTGGTGGCGATGCAGTTGCTGCAGAGCATGGGGCATACAATGAAGACCGTCAACCGATTGAGTTAGGAATTTGTCATGGCCATGCCGCTCAAGGTGGAACATATCATTATCATGCAGACGGCAATTGTATGCATTGGCATCCCGCAGAAGGAGAGTCTATAGAAAATGATTATGACGAATCCACCATACAAGCAATTGCTCAAAATACCTATGATGGGAATCACTCCATGGTAATTGGAGTTGCATTTGATGGTTATCCGATTTACGGGTTTTGGGGATATGATGAGCAAATGANTATCGTTGAAATGAAAAGCTCATACGAACTAAAAGATGGAGAAACAGGATACAATGGAATTGATGATTACAAGTACACAGAGGGCCTTGGCCATCTCGACGAATGTAACGGTCATTTCGGGCCTACTCCTGAATTTCCTCAGGGAATCTATCACTACCACAGTACAATGCAAAATGGTGATGGAGACATGGGATTCCCTTACTTCTTGATCTGTTACCACGGTGAGGCCGATATGTCTAGTGATGCAGGTGGCGGCCAAGGCGGTGGCGGTGGTGGAAATTGCGACGGTTATGGTGAAACATGGGGGCCAGGAATAGGTCCACCNCCTCCTGGCTGTGGTGGTCAAGGTGCACAATCCGAAATCAATCAAATTTCTACAGAGGTTGTTTTTGACCCAACTGTACTGATAATTATCGGACTTTGCTTGGCGACAGCTTGGGCGCTTCGGCGAAATAGAAATCACCCGTAGGGTGACTTCCTAAGGACACAATGTATGCAAAACGGTTTAACCCCCGAGAGNAGACGGATATTTGGTCCGCATGCTAAAATCTCGAGTTGTTCCAGTCCTCGTGCTGCTATTGTTGCTATCTTCAGGGCTACCTGCTGTAGAGTTTGAAACTCTGGAAGATGAAGTTCAAACAAAGCAGGTTCCTGCGAATCTTCAAAATTACAATTTGTATCTTGATGAACCTGGCGATTCTGGGGGAGACGGTGCCATAACTACCACCGAACCAGATGGTTCCAACAAGATTTCAAGCATCCTTTCAGGGGTAGAATTCCGTTCAGATGATCTAATCGGCGACATAATGCTTTACGGTGAAGGAAGTGCCTCGGAAGTAAAGCTATTCGTATATCTCAAGTTCAAAGGACAGGAAGGCTCCACAGCCGATTTGACTTACACTCTAAACTCTGTAGGCGGCCCTACATACACTTANCAAGAGCAGTTGAACTCTCCATGTCAAGATAGTGTACTACCTGGAAGCTCAGGTTGTTCTTGGACAATAAACGAAATCCCCTTTGATGTTCCAGAAGATGGTTTCCTTGTCGAAAAGGGTTCTCAATTAAGATTGCAAATTGATGGATCTGCATCATGTGAGGGCCAAGGCGGAATAGGCCAAGGCGGCGATTGCGATATTGAGATTCAATATGGTGATTTGGAAAGCACAAACAGTTTTTCTAGACTGACTGTAAAGGCAAATGCACTAGCCGATTCTAGTGTAAAGGTACACGCTCCTGGCGGTATTTGGTCAGATGCAGAACAGTTAGAGTGGTCGCCTAACCACAGGCCAGATTTCAGAACAATTCAGTTTTCAGTTGACGTCAGAGACGCATTTGGACGAGATGACATTAATTCAGTCAATCTCGTTCTGTCTACGCCTACAGGCGTAAGTTCCAATTATGGATTCGACAAAGAATTCGAAGACGACGATTTGCGATTAGACAACAATGGCCTAGTGGGTAATTACACTTGGACATATGATGCAGGCATGCCCTCGGGTCACTACAATTTGTCTCTTGAAATCACAGATGTACAAGGTCACGTTGTAGTTTACAGGCATGTTGGTATAGATTTCATGGAATATGGAATGTATCTCTCACTTCCAGTAGACCAGTCAGATAGCGTTCTGATTGCACCGGGTCAAGTCAGCAGCGTAGAATTCATGGTTGAGCATACAGGTTCGGCAGGAATCCAAATGGATGTTGAATTCGAATTATTCACATCTCTTCCTTCTTCATGGTCCGACCCTATTTGGGATCAACCTGCAGGTTACTCCTTAGCAGGAGGAGGTTCATTCAAGATTGCCACACTATCGATAGAGGCTCCAAATGGAGACTTGTCAACTGCTCCTGAACGTATCGAGGTCTGGGCAAGAGGATTTGTCGAGAATGCTGATAATGTTAGGGAAGAAGTAGTAATCGAGAAAATCGTTCTTGATGTTGAAGAAGTTGGCGTATTTGCACCACCAAGGCTGAACGTGTTCGAAGATGAAGAACATCAAATCCAGATTGCAGATTCCAACCGCCCTGAGGCTTTTGATGAGACTCTTTCACACTACATAGATTCAGATATGGCCCAATCAGGGGAGCCATTCTACATTGACCTATTCAACGCAGGGTTTGATACTGATACTTACAGACTAAAGGTAGATGAAACACCCAGTTCAAGTTGGTCTTATTCATTCATCGACAACGATACTGGAAGTGAATTGACAACAGAAGGGCCATACGCAATAACTCCAGATATTGGTTCGCATGAAACTATGTCTTTGATGATGAAGATTTATCCTCCTACAAACAGGGAAGATGTTGATATCGGACTATTCACAATCGTCTGTTTCAGTGCAGGTGATGACCAACTCAGTTCTGTAGTATCTTTCACAGTTCACAGGACCTTCGGAATATTAGCCGAAGTTATTGCTGATTCAGATGGCCAAGAAATCGGCAGTGTTGGACCAGTAAACCCTGGTTCTACTGTCAGTTTTGACATCAGAATTACCGACAGTAGCGATGGAGCTGGAGAAAACACATGGAGAATTATTTCTCCTGGCAAACTAAACAAGAATACTGACGCAGATACCGGCGATCCATCTTACGGAACTTGGGATTATTCAATCACTGATAGCAACGGGCAAGATGTTGTAGCAATTCAGTTATCTTCTGGCGAAGATGGAGATATCGAAGTTGAGATTGACATGAGAGACCAAGTTTTGGCAGGAAACCATACCTTGTATCTCAGAGTGACAGAAGAAGTATCCGAAGGAGACCCTAGATATTTCGATTTACCACTTGAGATTCAAGTCAAAGAAGAGGTCTTGCCGGGTAGAATTTTTGTTCAGAGAGTTACAGAACTGACGCCATTTTTGCCCAATGCTGAGCAAAGCTATGAGTTCAGCGTTGAGAATTCCAACAACGTCGTTTTGGATGTGATTATTTCTGCACAAACCCTTCCTTCAGGATGGTCTGCAGGATTTACTACTAGTGGTTCTACTCAGCAAGGAAATACTATTCTGCTGGAAATTGGACCATTTTCTACAAGCGAGTTTACAATGATACTTACTGCTCCTGATAATGTAGTTGCAGGCAAAGAAGCCGTAGTAGTGTTATCTGTTGAGCCAGTAGACAGTGAAATTAGTACCGTCCAGTTGAAGCAGACTCCTCAGTTCAAATTCACGACCTCATGCGAGGGTATGGATTGTTTCATAAATGCGGCATTAGACTTTGAAAATCCACAGACTCTAGGACTTTATGTCGGTATCCTATTGGTAATATTCTTGGCTGTTTATCGTAGAGGACAAACTTCTGCAAGAGAGAATGCATTGGTTGAACAAGAAGATATGCAGTTTGAATCTATGGCAGAAGAAATCAAGGATATTCCTGATGTTGTAATGAGCGAAGAAGATCTTGATGATGACCTTGAGTTGTTAGAAGATTTAGAAGATCTTTGAGATTAGAAATTGCGTATATTCTCCCCGTAGGGGAGATTTTCCAATCGAATATTGTATGAACAATGTTCCATTTCCCTTAATAGCCTTTGAGTGAACCGATACATTGGTGTTAGCCGTGCGTATGTCCTCCATCCAATCTTCAGCGCGACCAAAACTGCTCAGAGAAATCGATAATCAGAAGGTCAAGTCAATGGGACTTGCATTGCTTATGTTGTTCTCTACAATTGCTTCTATCGAGTTTGTTTCTTTCACTGCTCTAGCCTCTACAGACCAAGATGGAGACGGTCTGACATATGGTCTTGAGTACCTCATTAATACCCAGCCAAATGATTGGGATTCCGACAATGACCAACTCCCAGATGGATGGGAATGGCAGTATGGATTAGACCCTCTTTCAGCATCAAATGATGACGGTGCAATAGGAGATCCCGATGGAGATGGATTCTCGAATTTGCAGGAGTATAACTATGGCCAACCCTCGAATTGGGACCTTTCTTCAACCGGCTCAGTTTTGGATAACGGAGTTTGGTGGAATGGAACAGTACCAGTCAACAATTGGGACGAGGAAAATGCAATGCAATACAATCAGCTAGGTTGTGGCGATGCTGGTTCTGATGGAACTGGAAGCGTAATTTTGTGTGATGAAGACCCAGTAGGCAACATATGTACAGATGGATTTGACAATGACAAAGATGGAATGGTAGACTCCAATGACAATGATTTCGATGGAGATGCCGATTGTGCAACAAACGACGATGATGGCGATGGAGTTGCAGATGAAGATCCAAACGGCTGGGATACTGATGGCGATGGAATGCCAGATGGATGGGAAGCCTCTAATGGCCTCAACGCTACATCAGCATCTAACGCAGATGGTGCAAACGGCGATCCTGACGGTGACGGATTGATCAACATCTACGAGTACATCAACCCTTCATGGACAACGACATGTGGAGGACAGCCATGCTACAGGCCAGGTCCTGATGGTTCATTCACTGAGACTACAACTCCATGTTCACCACATTTGGGAATTGGTCCAGGTGGTTGTGCAACATTGACTGCTGAAACCGATGGAATCACTTCTACAAATCCACTTGATTCAGATACTGACAATGATGGATTGAATGATTCACATGAAGCATTGACATTGCTTACAGACCCTACAAATGTCGACACAGATGGAGATGGAATCAACGATGGCATCGAGGTAAACGGTCAGTATGGATTCCCTGCTCAGCCAAGCGATCCTCGTGACAACAATACAGATGGTGATGCATTCGATGATGGTGATGAAGATACAAACGGTAACGGTATTGTTGACGCAAATGAAACCGACCCTACTCGTAGAGAAGACTCTGGCGATTTCGATAATGACGGTCTAGAAAACTGGCAAGAGAATCTTTCCTGTACTCTTTGGGATGTAGCAGACACCGACTTTGGAGGTGTCAGTGACGGAGATGAGACAAATGTTACTCATGGTACAGACCCTTGTGATTCACTGATTAATTTCGCTGCGAATGTAGTATCATACAGTTCAGGATCAAGTCAGTTAACCGTTAGTGATGGTTCAGGTTTCAGTCCAAGTGGAGGAATTGCTTACTACAATAATTCGGGAACATATACTCAATTCGCGTATGGCGCGGAGGTCAACGGTGTATTGCAAGGAGTATTCGTGTCTCCTCCTTCGGGAGCTACATCAGTTGAAAGTAGAAACAACTCTTGGTGCCACGATATTGTTTCAGGTTCCTTCCCTAGTTACTGTGACGATGATTATTCAGATTCTGACGGAGATGGATTGGCCGACTGGGAAGAAACTCTCGGTGTATACGGCTATTTCTCAAATCCAACTCTTGCAGATTCTGACGGAGATGGTGTTGGCGACTTAGATGAAGTTCTTGTTGGAACAGATCCACTGCAACCTTGTGATAATACATTAGATGATGATGCTGATGGATTGAACAACTATTTCGAAAGAACGACTGGTTGTGACAACTCATGGATTGGAATCACCAACGGAAGCCAAGACGCATGGGTTACTGATGAGAATTTGAGCGACACAGACTCTGGCGGTGTAAATGACAAGCAGGAGTACTTCGATTCAACCAACCCTGAAAACAACCCTTCAGACGATATTTTCCCAGATGATTTCGATGGAGACAGAATTCCTGATGCTGTCGAAAACCAAACTGGAACCGACTGGAGAAACCCGGATACTGATGGTGGAGGAATGATGGATGGCGATGAATGCCCACAACAATTCTGGTTCACAAATTGTCAGGGTTCAGCATTTGATCCATGGGATCCTACGGATGACATTATGCAGAATGACATTATTTTCTGGGCTAACAATACCAGTGGAGTTGTAGACTTGAACAAAGTTCACCGCTGGAGGCTCAATACTTACGATTTCTACACTGGTGCTGCTTATGGTCTTGAGACTGGTTCTCATCCAGCAGCAGAAATTATGATTCCTTACAATAACGATACTCACCTAGCATCTTCAAACTATGCAAATGATACAGTTGCCTGGAATCTAGCATTCCCTAATCCAATGATGTCCGGAATGGTTCCTATGCCTGCATATCAGTACAACATAACATTCTACTCTGATTCTACATTGACGATGACGCGCACCAATGATACGCATACTTACGAAATTTCGAACGGCATACTAGATGCTATTTGGGTAGAGCAGCATGAATATTGGTTCGACTGGCAAACTATTGCTGCCAATACAATTGCTGGAACAAACTCGTCCTATGAGAAGATCGTTCCAGACGTCTTCACGAATGCTACTCTTCCTGAATCATTTGTCTCCAATCTGACAAACGAGGTTGTAAGCAATGCAGGTGCTACAGACGCTTATTCTACGGCAGACGCAATTGCAACTTTCCTTCGAGATGGAAATGCCACATTTGATTTCAAGCGAAATTACAACGGTAGTGGTGCTGCACCAGAAGCTGACCTAACCTTCGAATTACTGAATCGAGCACAAGAAGGAACTTGTGCTGAATTTACGACAGTATTCGTTACTATGGCCAGACTAGCAGGGCTTCCAGCAAGGTATGTGACTGGATACACAGGCGGTTCTTGGACAGGAAATGGCTATGCCGTTTATGGAGCAAATCTAGCACAATGGGGTGAAGTTCGATTAGAATTGAGCCCAGGTAGTGGTGGGGACGACCTAGGATGGATTCCTTTCGATCCATGCCCTGCTCCTGAAGAAATTGAGGTAGTTAATCTTACATGGACTCCAACTACATACGATAGAGATGGTTCAACAGAGGTTGCGGTCTCAGGTACTTTACAATACGTTGAGAATGGAACTGCGATTCCAGATATAACCGTACGCGGATATGTTGTAGGTGTTGCAGATGTAGTGAATGTTCCAGGTTCTGCAGCAGCACCAGTTAACCTGTTTGGCGTTTTCACTACTGACGCTAATGGCAATTTCGCAATGAATGGTAGTATGGATGAACCGGTTGCTCCTGGTTATGCCAGCATTGTCATAGAAACGATGCAGAATGGATATGTATCCAATGACGGAATCGATTCTGGCGTATTCATCAATATGACTGACGATTCTAATTTGACGCACAATGAGCCCGGAGCAATCGACCAACCGGTACTTGGAGCGGGTGCGACAACAGTACTTACCGGACAATTATTGTTTGAAAACAATGTTACTACCGGGGCAGAGGATCTCGGTGGAATTGAAGTTTGGTTAGAATTTACTTCCTCTGTTGATGGATTGACTAACCTAAGTGGGGCAGTCGGTCCTGGAGGAGTTTGGGCAATCAATGTCACATTAGATGAATTGGAAACGAAGACCAATCTCTCTGCAACATTAGGATTTAGTGGATGGCAAGACACTTCTCAAAGCGTGGGCGGCCCTCAATTCCACCTGCGACCAACTACGCATTCAATCACAATGGATATCAGAAACGCTCCTAACTTAACTGCAATTATTGAGGGTCCTGGTTCTAACAATTCGATCTTACAAATAGACGAGGTTGTTTACATCAATGGTTCAACTCTATCTTTTGGTGCCAGCCCTGTGGCCCTAGCAGGTAATCTTTCGTTCGGTATGAGGGAATTGAATGGTGGAGGTACATTTGTAGAATTATTCAACAAATCTGTGAATGGTTCATTTGCAATTACCCACACTTTAGATATTAACAACACTACAGTGAAAGCTGGAGAAATTGAATTAGAATTGGTATTCTATCCTGATGATTTAGAGGCTACAGATTCCCTGAATACTTCAGGTACTCCTTGGTGGCTACAAGGAATTCTATTCTTTGAATTACAAGCAACTCCGCAATTACGAGGCCAAGATGTGGGACTAATTGTCCAAGTTACAGACCATCTTGGAGGGCCATTCGACCTCAATCTAACGGGAACGTTCACATTTGATTTCGATGGAACAACTGTCAATACAACCAGTAATCCTGACTCTAGTACCATTTCACCAACATTCTCCACAAATGCGAATCTTTTCGCTGGAGATTATGTATTTGACATGTCATTTAGCGGAAACGATTTCTTCCTTTCGTCCACCAATTCTTCTTTCCTGAGAATTATGGGTACGGTTGACATTACGGTCACGATTATCGACGATTGGACTTACTTAGGAAATACGACTTGGGTAATTGGAGATATCACTGATGCAGTACATGGAACTGCAGTATTAGGTAACGACAGCATCGTGTTTGCCAGTTTGGTAGCTGGAGAGGGAGGAGTATTCGACCTTGCTAATGGTGTGTTGAATAATACAACTGGTTCCTACAACTTCTCAATAAGAGCGCCTACTAATGTTCCATCTGGAGTGTATGATGTGGAGATTCTCACAGATTTCGATTCTCTTGCCGCCGAAGGAGGAGCTTACTACCAATGGGTAGATAACGCGGTCCCTCCAGCTTTACCTCAAATTCCTTCAACTACTTGGGGTATCGAGTCTGAAGTAGATCTTCAAAGGACACCCGGTTTAGATGTAATTGCCGAAATGAATAGTTCAATCGAATTAACGGTGAGAGTTGCAGATATTGCAGATAATTCAAATGTTACAGGTTCAACTGTGAACTACATTTTGGATTACGGAGGTGCGAATATCTCTATTGGAAACGCTGTCAGTGGAGCTGATGGAAATGCTACGCTATTTTGGACGGTAAACGGAGTAGACCCAGGTCAGTATGTTCTGCGAATGGAAGTACAAGATGATGTTTCATCCCCAAAGGTTGCTTCTGCTACACGTCATTATGGCAACTTTACAGATATCAACGTCACAGTTCAAGTTCCATCAAACATTAGGGTTGATTCAATCCCTTCAACTGTTACTGCCGGAGTTAATTTCCAGGTAATAGGGCAGGTGGAAGATGGGGATAACTCTAGTCGAAATATGACTACTGCGGTAGCATTGGAAATGTTCTGGTTAGATAATCCTGATGAGAAATTAATCAACGGTGTATTCACTTCAATTAATGGAAGTTTCAATCTTTCAGTACCGACTGATGTTCTCAACAATGGTACTCAAAGAGGTCCGCGTGAATTTATCATTTCAGTTGTTGAAGGTTCTTCACCGTTCTATCTAACAGACTCCTCTAACCATTCGATTTTGGTTCAAGGCGTGACTGTATTCGAGAATGTACAACCTCTCAACCCAATTATTGTAAATCGTGGACAGGATGTAAATATCACCGCACAATTGGTAGAATCCTCGAATATGTTCCAAGCATTGGGCGGATTTACTGTTGATGTAGAGTTTGATGAGACTTGGTTGACATCGAATACTACGGATGCTCAAGGTAGAGTTAATTTCGTGCACACTGTTCCATTTGACCAACCATTAGGTTTGATTACAATCTCGATTATGTACAATGGAAGCTTTGACTTGTTGTCAACTCAGAGAAACCTATCAAGCGTAACAATTCGTTCAACCACCGTAATGGTTGTGGACCCGATTAGTGCTAATCCTGTAGCAGGGGAAGCTTTTGCCATTACAGGTTCTATACAGAGTGACAATGGTAGTGCTCTGCAATTAAGAAACGGAGATCCATTGAATGCTAATGTCTTGTTTACAATCGATGACCTAGCCTCTGGATTCACTTTGACAGATGGGCAAATACAGGCTGATGGAACATGGAATGCGACAATCACATTGTCCTCTGGATTTGCTGCTGGAACCCACATTGCTCAGGCTCAATACATTCCTTCAGTGAACTACTATGGTGGCTCGAATGCAAACCAATCATTCGACAGCCGTGGATACACAACACTTACCTTCGTAACTCCATCTCTTGACGGAGTCAATCAACCGTCGCTCAATGACAGAACTGACAGAGGGGAAGATGTCAATGCTCGACTTCAGTTGTTTGATAACACTGGAGCAGCAGTTGTTGGAGTGCAAGTAACAGTTACTCTAAACGGAACTTCGGTCAGTACTGTTGGTACTACAGACTCTATGGGGGTTGTTGATGTTAACCTGACAGTCCCTGTGGATGCACCAGTTGGATTCCATGATCTCGATGCCGAGTTCCTTGGGACTCCTGGCTCCACCGGTCTAATTGGAGACAACACCAGCGTAGCATTCGTTGTTCTTGCGCAAACAGTGATCAATATCACAGAGAGTTCCTCTGCAATCACTGCTGGAGATGTCCTATATGTCAACGGTACTTTGTTGGATGATTTGGGTCAATCTCTGCAAATTGACGGTAACGATTCAATTGCTGTAGTATACCTACTAATCGATGGCATTCCAGTGTCAAGCGTTCAATCAAATGCTGGCGATGGAATGTTCATGTTTGCTTGGAATTCTCCTCAGAATATCGATGCAGGACCTCACAACATCCAGGTTAGATTCAATGGTGGTAGAGATTGGGTTGACCCAATCGGTGAAGGAGACAGTGCAAATCCTGATTTCTATTATCCAAGTTCTGACACAGTTAATTTCTCAGTTGCAGTGCCAACCAAGATTCTACTTCTGACTCAAGGAGGTCAAGTTGACCGTGAAGATACTCTAACAGTGCAAGGAAGACTCCTAGATATTGTAGACAATCCACTAGAGGGTGAAACGATTGAAATTTGGCTTGGAGGAGTATTCTTGACAAATGTTACAACAGATGCTCAAGGTCAATTCACTGCAATTCATCCTGTTCCAGCAGATGCTCAATTGGGACCGGTTCTACTAGAAACAAGGTTCATTGGAACTTTGGAATATCTTCCATCAGCAAATAACGGAACTTGGAACATTTTCTCTAAGATTTATGTTGAAGTTAACATTGAAACACCTCTGGCTGTAGATCAACTGACGACTATTGATGGATTCGTTGGAGACAACATGCTAAATCCGTTGTCTGGAATGTTTGTTGTTGTAACTGTAGAAGGAATCTCAATTGGTAATGCCACAACCGACTCGAATGGTAATTACAGCTTTAATTGGCAAGTTCCAAACATATTCGCAGATGGTAACCATACTGTGCAAGCTGATGTTCCTGCACAGGGTTGGTACAGAGCAGGACAAGGCAACGCTACATTCTTCCTAGCACATCGTACTGGAATAACTGTCAACATAGCAGATGCCGATGCTACAAGAGACGACTTCTGGGAGATCACAGGTGCACTGTATGACATTGATACAGCTCAGAACGATGGATTAGCAGGTGAGACGATAATCATCTACATCGATGGAGTTCAAGTTGATACCGCAATAACTTCGTTTACAGGAGACTTCACGGCTTCGATACGTGCAGATGCCGCTTACTCTAGAGGTAACCACGTTATGACTTTCTCATTCGAAGGTAGCCCAGGCCACTTGCCTGTGGATTCTAATAGTACGGTTGTAGTTTGGGCAGACGTAACTGTATACATTGATTCGACCAATACTTATGTGGTTAGAGGAGACAGTGTTGAGCATAGAATTCAACTAACTGGTAGAGTTACAGAAATTGGTGGGCAAGGAGTATTGATCGACGGAGCTCAACTAGTTCTAGGAAATGGATTGAATTGTGCTTCCGGTAGCACAGAGGCGAGGTGTATAAACATCGAAAGTGTCATCTGGAATGGTGGTACTTACACGCTAACTGCAACCGCACCTTCATGGATTGAACCAGGACAACTACAATTGAATGTACAGACTCCTGAGAATTCTTCTCTATACTTGCGCACTGGAAATGCTTGGACAGAAACGATATCTGTTCGGATTAATCTGGTACAACCTTTCGATGTCGACATAGAGCCAATCATTGAAGATGAACAAGAAGTTGTGATGGGTGAGATAAAACTGATTGCGGACTTCCCTGAAGATGAAGGGGTTGAAGGTATTGCAATCACAGTTTACCTTGAAGACAGCAATAATACTCGCTTGGATGAGGTTGTCATTGTAACAGACTCAAATGGATTTGCAGATTTCAAGTTTAACGCTGAACCACCTTATGGTGATGCTTCAGAGTATGGTGAATTAACTCTGAAGATGTCAATCTCGTCGAACTCTATTCTATCTGATGAATCCAGAACTGATTTCAACACCCAGTTTAACTCTGGAATCAAACCAGATTACACTTACGAAGGCGAAGGTGACACAGTTCCATGGTGGTTGTACTTGGTTGCAATTATGATAATTGGAGCAGCTGGTGCATTCTTGATAATGAGGCGCCGTGCTGCAGATGCTGCTAAGGAAATAGCAGACATTTTCTCATACACCGCAGAATTACTAGCAGCGGGAGATTCAATGCGTGAGGCAATCTTCCAATGCTATGAGAGCCTAGTCCATGTCTTGATGGGTCGAGGATTCTTACGACGTGACTTCGAAACAGTAAGAGAATTCGAAATGGCGATTAGAGCAGCACTTCCGAATCTATCGGAAGAATCTCTTACTGCACTAGATGGAATATTCGAAGAAGCTAGGTATAGCCGTCACGAAATGAATGAAGGTCACAAAGCGAATGCTCAGGAAGCACTAACCAGAGTCGTATCTGAAATCGGACAGATTGGAGATGTTCCAAACAGATGATTACCAACGAATGTTGAGTATGCCATCTGTATAACTGGCTTCTATTGTATTGATGTCTGCGGGTAGTGGTAACTTTCTTTCGAAAGTTCCTACCTTGATTTTTAGAATGCTGTGACCTTCAAGTTCACCCTTGGACAGATCGATATTTTCCATTTCAGCACCGTGCAAAGGAATTGATAATCCGTTTGAGTGTCTGCGGCCATTAAGTTCCTCAATGACCCAATCGAGTCTACGTTCAGGAGCAATATCTGCCATGTGAGTTTCCGGTAGTTCCCCAGATGTAACTAACATCATTGTGTGGCGTTCTCGAACTTCAGCAAGGTGGTCTCCTGACATTTCAAATGCAGCATGTAACTCACTAGGTGTGGCATTTAGGCCATCACTAACAGCCTCAATCTCGACCTCTTCCCACTCTGCCATGCTTACCTCTCCGGAGCCGGAGCATATTGAACCTTTCAGGTTTCGACGTTACGGTGTACCTTGGAGAAAAAACGTTTAGCGAACCTTCCAGAGCCTTCGGAATTACTAACTTGGTTCATCCTGATATCAGGTGGATAACATATTGCGTAAGTTCGCTCGATGTTTCTTCTATCTAACAATACGATGAGTGCTCTATCACCCATTGCTCTTATCGGTCGCCCCATTGCTTGTAAGATTGTATTTATTGCTGGTTGTGAATTTGCATATCTCCAGAAATTAGACTGGCCAAATTTTCCCTTGATATAATTAGCATATGCTTTTTGTAATAAATTTGGACGTGGATTTTGTATACCGACGCAAATAACAGTATCTAACAATCCTCCTGCATAGTCTACTCCTTCTGACAATCTCCCTCCGAATACTCCTCCTAGTACTATACTTCGATTAGCTCTATTCTTTGATTCGTTGAGGTTGACAAGTAATGCACTAATATCTTGCTTTGTCCAATCTCTCGATTCAATTTCTTTTTTCTTCTTTGGAAGGTATATGTCATTCATAATTTCACTAAGTATGTGATATGATGGTGCAAATACTGCTACATTTCCAGGGGTATTTTCTACAATGGCTTGGATGTGTTTTTGCATCTTAAGAGTATTTTCAAGTCCTCTACTTGTCATTTTAGATGAAACATCGGTAGCAACTACAATAGGTCGTTTGAATTTTTCAAATGGTGATTTGTGAATTGATTCACCTCTCATTTCTTCAGTTATTCCAAGTAAATCAGCATACATGTTAGGAGGATTTAGTGTGCCTGACATTAGAATTGAGCCAGAAACTCTCTCAAATATCTGACCAGAAACTAGTCCTGCATCAAGTAGATGAGTGATAATTCTACCTTTTTTACCAAAGTCATTTGAATATACTAAACAGATTGCAGTAGTGTCCCCAAATCTTACTATAACCTCAATTAGGTGCGCTAATAGATGTGTGAATTGTTCGTTATTTCCTTCCTCATCCAACTCAACTTCATTTGATTCAAGCAATCTCCTTAACTCTTGCAAACGAATTTTTTTTCCGGGTATGAAGTTGGTATTTTCGGCAGTCAAAGTTGATTGTTTTGCCAATCCCTCAACATCGTCGAAAGCTTTGTCTAACCACAATAAAACATCGTTAGGATTTACCAACATCTCATCATTATCAGATTTAAGAAGATCAGAACTCATTCTGTCAAATTGCTTGTCCAGTATTCGTCTGAATTGTTGACACACTTTTAGGCACCAATCCCTTTTTTCGAGGGTGACATTATCCGATACAGAATTATTTGCTAGCAAATTATCAAGATGCTCTTGAACTTCAGTTTGTGCGTTTCTAACCATTTCAGGGAATAGTCTTCTTTGCATTCCCATACGTACCCTGGATGGCAAATTATGGGCCTCATCAACAATTAGAACAATCTCTTCAAGTTCAAGTTTCATCGAACCCAGCGATGCATTCCTTACCTCATCAATGAATAAATGGTTGTAGTCACAAACCAATATGTCACATTCCTTCACTGCAGATCTACAAGCAGACCAAGCACAAATTCCCCATGTTTTACAAATTTCTATTGTTTCCCCAACATGCCTTGGGTATTGGAGGATATATTTTCTAATGTCATCCCGACGATTAGAGTTTGAACTACTGCTGGCATTTTGTTCACAAGTACACCTCCCTGTAAGTTTGTCCACATTTTCACACATTGACTCTCTCCCAATCAAATCTACCAATTTAATATGTGGTGATTGATTTCCTAATTGCTGATTTATTTTGCGAACAGTATCAACCACAATTTCATGCTGACTTTGCTTTGGTGTTAGGAATACGACAGTTTTGGAGCCGCTAGAAGAGTTTGCGTATTCTAATGCTGCTGCTAGTGATGCAGCAGTTTTCCCAACACCGGTTGGGGCGCTAGCAAGGTGTGATTTACGATTATCTAATGAGTCTAGACATGCTTCAATCATGTCGATTTGTCCATCGCGAGGATTAGGGTGAGCAAGCCACTGGAATGTAGACTTCTTACCCATGAGGGGGAACCATTGTCGGAGGGCCTTAAGGTTGAGCATTCTCAATTGCGGTTGCACCGTTTGAGTAAATTGCACCCAGATGTGGGGTCTGGGTGCGTGTGGAACTAACCCTGCTTAACAAGCAGGGTCGGAATCGGAGTCCCCCCGGTCTGCATCCGGGGGGACGTTTGTTGGGTTGCCAGTTTGTGCTAGTTTAGCACGTAGACGCAGTGCGGCGAAACAAACGTTGACTGGCAAATCAACATTAGTTCGGAAGGTGGAAGGATCATTGTTTCCAATTTCGTCCTCCCATCGCATTTTCCCATCCCCTCCATTATGTGGCTCTCACCCTGTTTTCACTCAGTGAACTCCTTACGTCCTACAGTCTTGCTGCGAGCTACTTCTAGCCCCTCAGCGAGAATTTCATTCAGTGATGCTTCTTCTTGTATAATCTTGCGAACATAGTCTTGCAGACCTTGTGAGGCGGCTTGTTGGTGGCTAATGCCGTGCAATTCATACAAATCACCCAGGATGCTCTTCATTGAGCGTCCTACTGGAATTGTTATTGTATCCATGTCTGGTAGTAGAGGCTGATCTTCCAAGAAAGAACGGATGGCTGCACGGATGACGTCACTTCGATTTCTTGCGCCATCTAGTCCAACTCGTGCATCGAGAAGAGCAACCTCTTCATCGGTAATGCGCAACGAAATCAGAGTGTTAGGTGTGGTCATCGGCTCTCCCTCGTAATTAATCGACAGGAGAGGGGGTATATAAATGTATTACAGGTGATTACAAATTGCAATACATGTGATGACAAAGGCCACTGGTATTTAGGCATATTCAAATGGAGAAGCACAGACGAAGTTCTATGGTCGACGGATTCCGATTCTTACGTCGACTTGGAATCCCTGGAAGTGCGGCTACTGTTCTATCGGAGCTTTCCAATGGCCAGAAATCTACATCGGAAATGTCGAAGAATTCAGGCTTGTCAAAAAGTGCAATTTTGATCGGTCTAAATTACTGGCAAAAAGTCGGTGTTGCATCCAAATGTAATACAAACATGTGGCGAATCAATGAAGTTGAGCATGTGCACGAAATGGTTGCTATACTAAAGTTGGAAGAGAATGAATTAATTTCATCCATAGCTAAGGTTGACAAGATTATTGTTGATGAATAAACGGTAATCCTCAAACAGTAGGAACATTCAGCCGATAACATGGCACTTACTGCTAGCAGAGGGTTGTATCTTTACCTCGAAGTTTTAACCACAGCACTGGATGACGGCATTGTAACCGATGATGAAGCGTCGATTTTGAAGGTCCTAGCCGTTGCATTGGGAATGCCTCCATCTAGTGTTGGAGATGCTTTGGATGTTGCTAGGGGAATAGATCCCTCGCCAATTTCTGAGGCCGATGATTATAGTAATCACCAGGTTGGGGACGTTACTACTTACCAATCAGCACTTGTTGCTGCACTTGATGATGAAGTTATTTCAGAAGACGAATGGGCCATGCTTGAGAGTCTTAGGAATTTGTTCGGCATTCAGCCAGACCAGCACGCATTGATTGAAGAAGCAATTAGGGCAATGTCTGAATCTGATGAGAATGGAGAGAGGAGACTTGAGCGTCTGGAGAGATTCAACACTGTCTGTCCGTATGCCTGAGTTACTCTAGTCGTGGCAACGCTTGTAAAGGGTCTTTAATTGGGCCGGCTAACACAAGTTGTGTTTTTAGGTGTTAGAATGAGCGTCATTCATGATATATTTGAGAAAGTTAAGAGTCGAGATCCAGAACAACCAGAATTCCATCAAGCGGTATGGGAAGTTTTGGAATCCCTAGAGCCAGTTTTGGAGAGGCATCCTGAGTTCGTTGAAGCAGGAATTGTTGAAAGAATTGTAGAGCCTGAAAGATTGATACATTTCCGTGTTCCATGGGTAGACGACAACGGTGTTACACAAACCAACCGTGGGTTTCGTATTCAATTTAACAGTGCGATTGGTCCTTACAAGGGTGGATTGAGATTCCATCCATCTGTAAACGCTTCAATTCTGAAGTTCTTGGCTTTCGAGCAGGTATTCAAAAACAGCCTAACTACTCTACCTATGGGTGGAGGAAAGGGTGGTTCCGATTTCAACCCCAAGGGTAAGTCAGATGCTGAAGTCATGAGATTCTGCCAATCATTCATGATGGAATTGTGGAGGCACATCGGTCACAACTGTGACGTTCCAGCTGGAGATATCGGTGTTGGCGGAAGAGAAATCGGCTACATGTTTGGAATGTTCAAGAAATTGCAGAATGATTTCCAGGCTGGTGTTCTAACTGGTAAGGGACGTTCATACGGTGGTTCACTAATTCGCCCAGAAGCAACTGGATATGGTCTAGTTTACTTCGCACGCGAGATGCTTGGTGCTCAAGGTAAGTCATTCGAGGGTGCAACTGTTTCAATAAGCGGAAGCGGAAATGTAGCTCAATTCGCCTGTGAGAAGGTCCTCGACTTAGGTGGAAAGCCAGTAACTATGTCTGATTCATCAGGTTGGATTCACGACCCTGCAGGAATTGACAGAGAGAAACTTGCTTGGATTATGGATCTGAAGAACAACCGCCGTGGGAGAATCAGCGAATACGCTGACAATTTCGATGGAGTCACTTTCACTAAGTCTGCTCCAGAACCTTCACTTAACGGCCTTTGGGGAGTCAATGTCGATGTTGCTCTTCCATGTGCAACTCAGAACGAATTAAATGGTGAAGAAGCAAAGATGCTGGTTGCAAACAAAGTAATCGCTGTTGCTGAAGGTGCTAACATGCCTTGTACTCCAGAAGCAGTTGCAGCCTTCCAAGAAGGAGGAGTTCTATTCGCTCCTGGAAAGGCAAGCAATGCAGGTGGTGTAGCAACCTCTGGTCTTGAGATGAGCCAGAACTCACTGCGCCTATCATGGACACGGGAAGAAGTCGACAAGAGACTTGACGACATCATGGTTTCAATCCACGAGCAAGCATACTCAACTGCAAAGGCGTATGGCCGTGAAGGTGACTATGTCTTTGGAGCAAACGTTGCAGGTTTCCTCAAGGTTGCTGAAGCAATGATGGCTCAAGGCGTAATTTGAATCTTGTCAGATTTCACATGCCGGTTCAGCGGCGATTGAAAGCATGTGACGGTGGAGGGGCGATAGGCCTGGTTGGTGATCTGAATTGTTGAGGTGCAACTGGGGAGTTAGCATATCCTTCCCAGATGTTTACAGGCTTGTTATTTCGCCTTCGCACTGCTTTAGTTCCCAGAATTGTTGCTAAAATAACAATTATTGTACAAAGGATGTAAATCAGCATATTTGAATCGAACATACCAATAACTCGTCGAGTTAGTATATGAATGAGTGTTATTCGCCAGCAATTAAATGGCAGTAGGGGCAACATGGCCGTCTTTCTTGTCGTCAGGCTTGCGAACTCTAGACCAAACTCCACCCATCAGTTCTTCGTGGTGGTTTGCACAATAATGGAATCGACGATATGCTTCTCGGAAAGAGTAAGCCTTCTTTCCTGTGGCAACTAAGTACCCTTCCGGAGATAGGCGGGAAATGATTTCTCCGACTGCTCCACAACCCGGATAATCACAAACCGCTTCTTCTCCCATGTAATCACCCAATATCTCGTCCTGCTTTAATGATTGTAATTTTTCAGTCCTCTTCTTCTGTTTCAGGAGGTGTAATTACCAATAGGGGGACATTGGCTTCGATTGATTGACCTTCCTCACAATGAATTTCAGTAATAGTACCACTAACTGGTGCTTGAATTTCATTTTGCATTTTCATCGCTTCAAGAATCATAACCACTTGTCCTTCTTCAACTTCGTCTCCCAAAGAGACCTCGACAGTCACGACCTTCCCAGGAATGTTTGCACTAACTTTGCCGGATTTCTTCGACTTACCGCCAGAAGATCTTCTCTGCTTAGGAGCAGGTCCTGCATCTGGGACTTTGATTTCAAAGGTTTGACCTCCAACTGTTGCAGTCCAATTTTCACCATCTTGTTCAAGCTCTACTTCGAACTCTTCACCGTTAACAATCACCTTACGAATATCGCCCATTTGTTCACTTCCACGGGGAGCGCGAGCTCCTTTGATGCATGAGAGAAGACATTCCCATATTCATCCTGCGATGGTCTTGAGCCCATGCTTCACCTAAATTTCTGCCAGATTGTGATGGGTCATCACGGCTGGATGAAGCGGCCAATACTGCTGCTATTGCAGCCATTCGAAGTGTTTCAATTTCAGCCATAATATCACTCACAATGGTATATTGCCATGCTTTCTAGCAGGTCGCATTTCTTCTTTGTCAAGTAGCATGCCTAATGCTTTGCATAATCTTTCACGAGTTTGATTTGGCTCGATTACGTCATCGAGATATCCAAGCGCTGCAGCCTTGTACGGGTTAGCAAACTTCTCTTCGAAATCTTCGATTAATCTACCTCTTTCACCTTCAGGGTCACGTGCGTTTTGCAATCTTCTTCTGTGGATGATTTGCACTGCACCTTCTGCTCCCATGACTGCTAACTCTGCACTAGGCCAAGCAACATTGTAGTCTCCTCGAATATGCTTTGATGACATAACATCGTATGCACCACCATATGCCTTCCTCAGAATCACCGTCAATTTGGGAACAGTTGCTTCTGCATATGCGTACAATAGTTTAGCACCATGGCGAATAATCCCACCCCATTCTTGATTTGTCCCGGGTAAGAATCCTGGAACATCTTCTAGTGTAATTAGTGGAATATTGAAGGCATCACAAAACCTTACGAATCTAGCAGCCTTATCGCTTGCATCGATGTCGAGACACCCTGCAAGAATCTTAGGTTGGTTCGCCACTACACCCACAGTTGAACCATTGAGGTGCCCAAATCCAACGACAATGTTTCCAGCCCAATTTTCTTGAACCTCAAGGAATCCTCCGTCATCTAGGATTTCTGTAATTACATCCTTCACATCGTACGGTTTGGTAGGATCTTCTGGGACTATTGAATCTAGGTTTTCACACACTCTAGTTGCGGAATCGCTTGTTTTCTTAAGCGGAGGTTTTTCCATATTATTTGCTGGAAGTAGGTCAACAAGATCTCTAGCTAAATCTATTGCTCCTTGATCATCTTCTGCTGTAAAGTGTGAAACTCCAGACTTACTGCCATGGGTTCCCGCACCACCCAAATCTTCGAAAGAGACCTCTTCATTCGTTACGGTCTTGATTACTTCTGGACCAGTAATGAACATGTGCGCAGTCTTGTCGACCATGATTACGAAGTCAGTAATTGCTGGAGAGTAAACGGCTCCTCCGGCGCAGGGACCCATAATCACGCTGATTTGAGGAACAACTCCGCTTGCTCTTACATTTCTAAAGAAGATTTCAGCGTATGAACCAAGGCTAGCAACTCCTTCTTGGATTCTGGCTCCTCCGCTGTCGTTTAGCCCAATGACAGGCCGTCCTGTCTTCAATGCCATATCGAGTACCTTGCAGATTTTCAGACCGTGCATTTCACCTAGGCTTCCTCCATAAACTGTGAAATCTTGAGCGAAGGCGAAAATCTCTCTGCCATTGACGGTTCCATGGCCTGTAACAACTCCGTCTCCAGGAATTACATTCTTGTCCATGTCAAAGTCACGACATCTGTGTTCTACAAGAGCATCAATCTCTTGGAATGAACCTTCATCTAGGAGCATTTCTAGACGTTCTCGAGCGGTCATTTTACCGCGATTATGCTGTGCATCAACCCTTGCTTGGCCGCCTCCAGCTTCTACACGAGCCTTTCTCGCCCGCAGGTCCCTCAGTCGATCTTCGGTTCCCATCATGTCTTTCGCCAAACGGAGAATATGTTAGGCCGTCTTTATGCGTTTTGTGAGCATTTCTACACCGCAAGCACTTCATAGACGCTCCTACACACATCCAATTATGGGCGGAAGGCAGCGTATTGTCATAGCAAAACCCGGCCTTGATGGTCACGACCGTGGCGCGAAGGTTGTCGCAAGGGCTCTTAGGGATGGCGGACATGAAGTCATCTATACAGGCTTACGTCGAACGCCTGAGCAAATTGTTAGGACGGTAATGGATGAAGATGCAAGATTCGTGGGACTTTCCTCGCTATCAGGAGCTCATAGCCATTTATTCCCAAAGATTTGCAAATTGTTGAAAGAATCGGGTTTGAATGATGTTGTCGTATTCGGTGGTGGAATTATACCAGAATCCGATCGGCCTCCACTTTACTCTGCAGGAGTAAGAGCAATATTTGGGCCGGGAACTCCTTCTACCGAAATTTTGGATTTCGTTGAAGAGGCATCGTCTAGAGATTGTGGCGTAGGTTCTGGTAACGGTTGGTTTTGGGGTGAGTGATTGGATCGCAGAACCCTCGCTAGGCAGCTATCTGCCATTGAAAACGGCGAGATGAAAGTTGATTCATATCAAGATGGAGATGTTATTGCAATAACAGGACCTCCTGGCGTTGGAAAATCCTGCATTGTTGATGCTATTCTACACAGATTGACTCCTGCAAAAAATGTTGCAGTTTTGGCAGTTGATCCAACTTCTCCGCTTAGCGGAGGGGCATTACTTGGTGACCGCATCAGACTGAGTGTATTAGATGAAAAAACCAAGGCAGATTCTATCTATGTCAGGAGCGTTGCAACTAGGTCTTCTAGTGGCTCAATACCTTCTATAATTAGAGACCTTGCAAGCCATTTACTGTCTAATTCTTTTGATTTGGTGATTATTGAAACCGTAGGTGCAGGGCAATCAGAGATGCGCTGTGCAGCTATTGCCAACCGAATCGTTGTAGTTGAGGGTCCTGCACGAGGAGATGGCATACAAGCCGAAAAAGCGGGTTTGCTAGAATTGGCAGATTTGATTGTAGTAAACAAATCAGATTTGGATGGATCAGACAGAGTTGTCAATGATCTCACTATTTCACTTGGATTAACTTCAGATGCACCTCCAATCATCAAAACGAGTGCTATTACCGGTGAAGGTTTGGATGAGTTGTCTGACATAATCACTAATCTAGATGAAAGAACGACTTCGAAACGTGCTCGCTGCAGACAGCAATTACTCATGGCGCACGAATCTATTCTAACATCAAATCCCCATTTTGAGGTCATACTTGACCGCATGTCTGAAGAAGGGTTAGCACTTGATGAAGCACTGAGGGAACTCAATGAGCGAACAGGTTGAATTAACGGATCCGGTAGACCACTCTGTTGGAGGAATGTATGGACACCTGTTTAGAAGAGGTTTCCATATCGGAATGTCAGTCATTCCATTTGTTTATTTTGAGTTTGGACAAAAAATAGCAGATTATTTTTCTATTACAGTAGTTCAAGTAGTTTCTTTTTTGACATTGGTTTTGGTGTTAGGTGAAGCGATTAGATTAAAATTAGGAATTACTATTTTTGGCCAAAGGGACTACGAATCTCATCAAGTGAGCGCATTAGCATGGGGTGGATTTGCAGTTGGATTGACATTCTTGATACTGCCAGAAAGTCCAGAATTGGTTTGGCCACTTATTCTATCATTGTCTCTTGGCGATCCGTTCTTAGGAGAAATTCGCAGAAAAGGCCTAGAGCCTAAATCAGTATTCATATGGGGTTCAATTTTCATTGCACTGATTTGGGTTGCTTGTTTCTACCGGTTGGAAACTCCACTTTGGATGGCCTTGGTTATGGGGCCACTATGTGTAGCTGCGGAATGGCCAAGATTGAGATGGATAGATGACAATGCTACTATGCTGTTAATTCCTTTAGCAGCAACAATAATGCTCGTACCTTGGATGTAGAACCATTATGTTGAAATGGCGCATAGCCTCGCCAATGTATAGGTGAGACGCCATGAGTGACGAAGTTCCTTCCGCAGACCCTCCTCAGAGTACCTATCTGATGACATTTTTACTATCATTCGTCTTGTTGATGGTGACTATGTTCGTATATCCACTTTGGTAAGTTGAACCAAAGCAAGATATCTTGAATGAATAGGTTCAGCGCATGTTATGTGTGGTATAGGCGGCATGCTCGGTCAGCCTGACCAATCTGTATTATCACGCATGAATCGATTGATGGAACATCGTGGGCCGGACGGAAATGGTGTTTTTTCAGACGATTATTGTGGGCTTGCTCACACTCGTCTTGCTATTCTGGATATTTCTGGTTCACCTCAGCCAATCTATGGGCCGGGTAAAGTAGCAGTTGTGAATGGTGAAATCTACAATCACTTAGATTTACGTAACAACATGTACCAGTACACTACTAACGGTGATAGTGAAGTTGTTCTATCTCTGCACAATGGGAAAGGCGACGCTAGTCATCACGCAAAATGGGTATCAAAGCTAGATGGAATGTTTGCTTTTGCAGTATGGTCTGACGACCAACTAATTTTGGCAAGAGATGCAATGGGGATTAAACCATTAATGAGGACAATCGTTGGAGATACCTTGCTATTTTCTTCAGAAGCAAAGGCATTGAGGGCTCACGAAGATTATGTTCCAGAAATCGATGATTTAGCAATGAGGGCAAGAATCGCCTGGGAATATCCTCTAGATGCAACGACATTATTCTCCGGAGTCCATCAGGTTCGTCCAGGCACCGTAGAAGTATGGGAATTGGTAGATGGAGTTCCAAGAATGACCAGTACCTCCAGATTTGAGAAGCAGGTTGTTGAGCCAGCAGAATCCTGGGATGATCCCGAAGGATTGTTGGAATCATTTGTTGAGAGTGTGAAGGAGAGACTGATGGCGGACGTTCCTGTGGGAATCGTACTATCTGGGGGATTAGATTCTAGTTTGGTTTGTGCTGTTGCTAGAGAAGCTGCGCAAAGAGCAGGGCAACCAGTGCCGGCATGTTGGACCGTGGCTGAAAGTGAAGATAACCCTGATTGGCAGGCTGCTGAATTAGTCGCATCAAGTTTAGATTTAGAACACCATCAACATATTCTGCAAGAAGATTCGTTCAATTCTATGCTTCCTGATTTAGCATGGCACGGTGAAGATTTAGACTTGACCGTGTTGTTTTTCCAACCACTTTTTGCTAAGATGTCTGAATCAGTAACTGTGGGCCTGTGTGGTCAAGGAGCAGATGAACTTCATGCTGGCTATCCTCGTTACCGCGACCTCAAGTCTCATGCTGCAGATGTCAGATTAAGACTTGATGAATTGAATTGCAACCTGTCCAAACTTGAAGGCGAGCAGTGGTGGACTGGTAATCACTCACCTGAAAACCACTGTGAAAGTCTGAATGATTTCTTGCAATTTGAATTGGACCACGGTCAGTTATCGAATTTTCAATTAAGACTAGTCGACAGACATTCAATGGCGCATGGATTAGAAGTTAGAGTACCATTTCTGGGAACTAAGCATCGTAATGCTTCCAATAAATTACCTATGGCTTGGAGACTTCCTGCAAGTTTAGAAGAGAAGGCGGCCTTGAGAAAAGCAGCAGATTTGACTGAATTACCATCGGAGATTGTACGACGTCCAAAATTACCTGCAGGCAGAGCTACTTCTCCTAAGTTAATTGATGAAGTGCTCGCTGAACTCCAACCGCGGGTTCAAGAGATAGCTGCTCGCCACCCGGATATGGAGAAAGCATTGCTAAGGCAACCTGACATTGCAATTGGACTAGGCCTTTTCGAAGCCATGCACATTCTTGATGGCGGCAGAATTAGAAAAAATGGAGATGCCGCCTCTCTATTAGACGAGGTGATTGGATGACTTTTGTTCATGATTTAACTCAAAGATTGGAGGAAAATCGCGACAAGATAAGCGAGTGGATGTCAAAAAAGCGTTCAGAAGTACCTATCCCAATCTATGGTAGCGTCGATATCCGAGACGCAGGTTGGAAGGTTGCAGTTGTGGATGCAAATCACTTTCCAGCTGGTTTCAACAATACTTCTCCCGAAGATGAGATTCATCTAGCGGGATTGTTGAAGAATCACATCAATCGTAAACACGAAGGTTGTACTTGGGTTCATTTGTATCCAGAATCTCACACAAGAAATCCTGGCTATGTAGAAAATGTTGCAACCATCAAGCGTTTGATTATTCTAGCAGGGTTTAGATGCACAGTTGGCTCTCCCGAATTAGAAGGACACGGTTCTTTGGATGGAATTACTGGTCCTCTATCATTGGATGCTGTTGAAGTAGATGGTGAACAATTGTTGGTTAAAGGTGAGAAGCCATGTCTTGTTTTACTGAATAACGATCTAACTGAAGGTATGGTTGCTGGCTTGGGTGCACACCAAGTCTCACCTCCTCCACATATGGGTTGGCAGAGAAGAAGAAAGAGTGAACATTACCAATGCCTCCAAGAATACGTCGATGAAATTGCAGAAATTCTCGATATTGATCCATGGCATTTGATGACAACTTGGTTTGTTTCTGAAGATAAGTGTCTAGAAAAAGAAACTTGCCGACAAATTCTCGCTTCAGAAGTTGATGAGTTTTTAGCTAGAATTTCTGTAAAATACGATGAGTTGGGAATAGATCGACAACCAGTTGCTTTTATCAAAAATGATAGAGGAACTTACGGTTTAGGAATTATGGCAGTAACCAGTGGAGATGAATTGCTCAATTTGTCTAATCGCAAGTTTAAGCGTTTGATGTATTCCAAGGGCGGAGTAGATGTAGAAAACTTCCTGATTCAAGAAGGAGTTCCTACTTCTCTAAACACATCAGAAGGTGCACCTGTTGAGCCTGTTGTGTATCTGGTAGATGGTGAAGCAGCATCATGGTTTTATCGAATAAATCCTAAGAAAGGCGAAATGGAAAATCTAAATTCTCCCTCTGCTGAATTCAAACCTTACAGCGAAGTAGGCAAGCAATTCGGTGAGCATGCACATGGTTGGCATGCCCTAGTTTCTGAGCTATCTATGCTGGCAATGGGAGCAGAATCACAAAATCAGATGGAGGGTTAACTTGCGAATTCATTGTCTTGGTGGGGGTCTAGTTGGTTCATTTGTGACTAGACGTTTAGTGGAATCAGGATTTGATGTTCACCTGTATGATGTTGTAATGCGTGATACTCCAGCAAATTTTCACTTGGGAGATGCATTGGTTTCGGACCACAGTCATGCTGAAATTATCGTTAATATGCTACCAGGTTCACTAGGAAATAAGATGACTTCTCTTCTGAAAAATACTGGTCAGAGAATCGTCGATTTGTCATTCAGCGAATCGACTCCAGATTTGTTGGAAGATGTATCAAGCACAATTTTGTGGGATGTAGGAATTGCTCCAGGATTGTCAAATATGCTTGTAGCATCTGCATTTCGTGAATTTGGCAGACTTGATGAGGTTAGTATCAAAGTAGGTGGTAATCCACAGCAGCCTGATGAAGAATGGTCATACATGGCGCCATTTTCTCCACATGATGTAATTGCAGAATATACTCGTCCTGCAAGAGTTATTCAGCAGGGTGAGCAAGTTGAAGTTCCTGCAATGACAGATTTGCATTCTATCGATGCTAATGGCAGGGGGATGGAAGCATTCCTAACCGATGGGCTACGTTCTCTTTTGGCTATGCCTGCTCAGAAAATGGGGGAGTATACTGTTAGGTGGCCAGGTCACATTCAAAGATATCAAAACTCAAAGTTGAGTCCAGATGAATTGGTTGAGGCATGGGCTCTAGACCCTCTGCGCTCCGAGTTTACGTGGATGGAAGTATCCGTTTCATCAGGTGATGAAAATCGAACCTGGATAGTTGAAGACATAGGAAAAGATGGTGATTCTAGCATGGCTAGAACTACCGGACTTGTTACTGCATGTTGTGTTATTGCTTGGATAGATAGGCCTGACATGTTTGGTTCAGGCGTTTATGCTCCCGAAGATCTTCCTGACGATGTGATTCAACTCGTAATCGAAATCATGCGAGCTGAAGGTGTTTCAATCGAATTGCGTTGAGGTGGATCCATGAAAAGAGTTGCAATTTATGCACTAACTATTGCAATTGGCCTGTATGTCAGCGCAAAATATGCTGAATGGCCAGTCAATGTTTGGTGTATTGGATTGTTCATTTGGTTGTTCAAAAATGCAGAAAGAAAGGAAAGAATCGAGATGATTACTGTTCTGGCATTCGCAACTCCCATGGAATTATTCTTCTCAGAAGTATGGTTGATTTACGAATATCAGCGAGGCTTAATGCCACTATTCGTCCCGGTTGGTCACTGGTTTTTGTTTGATGCAGGAAGAAGAATCAGTGCCTATTTGCCTGTGCAAAAAGCAATGATGAGTTTGCTTCCATTTATTCCTCTGGTTGCCTATGGTGTTTGGACAGGAGGGGACACATCGGGTGTGATTCTGCTTCTGCTAGTTCTAGTATTTACGAAATGGGGCCCGCAGCCTGCACTTTACGCAACTATGGCTTGGGCTGCTCTTTTGATGGAATTGTGGGGTACTTATCTTGCCAACTGGACATGGGCAAGTGATGTTCCATGGACTGGATTAACTGCCTGGAATCCGCCATTGCTGGTTGGAGCATTCTACTGCTTAGGTGATTTGTTAGTGAATCTAAGTGTGGAGAGGTTTGAAGGTAAGCACCTTTTGGAGTTGAATGAATGACCTCTCGGGATGATCTTGCAAAGCGCCGTGAAGCTGAGGCTGAACGGATAGCGATTTCACTTGCTCGACAGAAAGGTGAGCGTAGAGCATCAATTAAGGGAGGGGATGGAACAGTTGCTTGGGTAACTGAGAATCTATGCATTGGTTGTGACCAATGCACGATAGTGTGTGATGATGATGCTATCGAATTATACTTCAAAGACATGGTGTCTCCTTTACTAGAAGTTCCTAGCAATCGCAAAGCTAAGATCGTTCGAGATGCCTGTACAGGATGTAGGTTGTGCGTTTTAGCATGCCCTACGGATGCGATTACAATGATAGATAGGTGATATTATGTCTAAGCAACCAGAACATGAAGGAGCTCAAAGATTCGGAGGAGAGTTTGGTCCCAATCGAGGAGCAAATACAACCGGTGTTTCACTGTCCACATTCAAGACTCTAGTTTGGGTTTCTAACATTGGAGGTTTGCTATTGGTTGTCTTCGCACTGGAATTTTTGTTTGTTCAACAGGAATTCGCAATGGGTCTTGGATTCTTAATCGCTGGAGTGATCGTTGCTCTGTTCCCATCAAATTATGAGATTAGAGGAATGGAAGAGGAAGAATCTTCGTAATCACTTAACTTCGAATTTCTCTCCGCAGGATGGGCATTTGACATTCCCTGTGTATCCTGTAGGTACCTTCAATGGCGAGTTGCAATGTGCGCAATTGACCACAATTTTAGCATCGACGCCTTCTTTTTTCTCGGACCCCCAAATCAGTGGTATTGGAGAAACAGTATCAGCCATGTCAATTACTGTTTTGAGGTAATTTGGCGAACCGGTTTTGAAATTTGATGGGTTTGCAGTAAGTAATGGCATTGCCACAATTAGTATACAGAATCCAGAACAGATTAATGATAACTCAATTGGCCAAAACCCTCCCATTCCTACAGAAAGTGGGCTAACCTCGTCATGATATGCTAATGAAAGAAGACCTGAAATTACCAGGGTGATAATTGTCATTTGCAAGCCTAATCTATATCCTTGTACAGATAAGACGCCTCCGAAGATATACGCTATACCGATTACTAGAGCAAAGAAGGACTCTTCTGCTTGCCATTCACTGAATAGAACACCGACAGCAACTCTGAAGAATCCATAAAAGATAATTCCAAAACCTGTAAGTTGTACAACACTAGTTGTATTGTTTGTGATGAAGATTTGTTGAGGTTGCCCACCATACATCTGTTGTTGCCCATATTGCACATTTTGTTGCACTGGAATTGAGACTGGTTGAGGCGATTTTGATTCATCATCCTCCATCAAACGTATCACAACTTCAGCCTTGTTTCCACTGATTCGTAAACCTCTTTCCTTGCACATGGTTTTGAGTTCAAGTACTGTATGACTATCATAGTCCATGAGGTACTACTCAAAATCAACATTAATCAATCTTGACCCGATTCTTTGATCAGGTTACAGATTATGCTTCGGCTGAAAAGTCCACGGAACATTGAGCGAATTGAGTAGTTGCTTCTTCTGCCAGAGATTTCTTTGCTTC
>PAJN01000030.1 GCA_002710205.1 Methanobacteriota archaeon
ATGTATGTTGTTCATGGAAATCAAGACAAGAGAGTCAGAGTTCACCATGGAGAAAAGATGTGCGATGAAGCATTGGAAAATGGCAATGATAGCAAAGTTACGTGTTGGTTCAAAGATTCTGTTATCAGATATGATGTTGGAGAGGGAATGGAAAGTGATGAACATCAAACTCTAATGTTGACTGATACTGCTGAATACGAAATTAGGATAGTTGATTTCTTTACTGAGTCCTTAATGTAAGGATTCATACAAGCGAAGTGAGAGGGATATGCATGGCGAATGGTAGGTTGACTATGGTCGGAGAGTCGGACAAACGTCCTGCTCGAATCCATCATTTGGTCAAAGCGCCAGCAAATACTCCCTGGGCCCAGGAGAGGAAAAATTCGTGGGATGCCAAAGACCCTGCAACTGTGTATTACACTCCTGAAACTTTAGCTGATGGAACTCCTACAACCGCTTTAACGGTTATTTTGAGAACTAAAGGTTGCCATTGGTGGTGGTCTAGTGGTTGTACGTTTTGTGGATATTTTAATGACACACGAGACGATGTTACTAGCGAAGATTTACATTCACAATGGGAGAAATCATTGGCTAGATTTGATGATTTCGAATCGATGGGAATGGTGAAGGTTTACACTTCTGGAAGTTTACTTGAAGACAGAGAAATACCATTGGATTTCCAGGAAAGGGTTTTGAGAGATTGCCATGAGATGGGCAAGGAATTAGTTGTTGAAAGTAGAACTGAGCAACTTAGCGAAGAAAAACTAGCTTGGGCAACAAAAATCAATCCAAAATTTTCAGTTGCTATTGGTTTAGAGGCATATGATGATGAGGTATTGCGCTTCCATGTTAACAAGGGCTTCAGCATCAAAAGTTGGGACAGGGCTGTAGAAAATTTAGAAAAATTCGGCTTGAGGATCAAGACTTATCTTATGTTCAAACCGCCGTTCATGAGCGAAGGCGATGCACTAGTCCACGGTGCTAAATGGATCAGGGATGTCGCAGAAAGGAGCGATGAAATCAGCGTAAATCCAATGAATATTCAGAAAGGCACCGTGATTGATCGGTTGTTCAGAGCGAATGAGTACCGGCCACCTTGGTTGTGGTCACTGGTCCAATTGATTCATGATGTTCACTATGACATTCACCCTACCAATTCGGGAAATGGTGCACCAGATCAAGTCAGCCGACTAATCATCCACCCTACAGCTGGGGGTAAGGTTCGAGGAGCTCATAATTGCGGTTCGTGCGACGGGGATGTTGTAGCAGCAATTGAGAGATATTCAGTTAGTGGAGATATCCATGAACTTGACGGACTTGATTGTGATTGTAAAAAGGTCTGGCAGTATGAAATCGAGTTAGATAAGGCAATGCCAATACCGCTTGGTTCGGGCAAAAACCGGAGAGGAAATGCACTTTTGCATCTTCGCTCACCGTGATTGCTCGCTAGTGAATGTTTATGACCGTATCATAGGTGGCGTAAATGACCCCTACGGGGTCAAGGTGATTTAATGGCCAACAATACGATACTGCCCGATGTGTCCGAAGGAGTCGCAGAACCATCTGCGTCCCGAGTAATTCTAGTCCTTATGACAATAGGTTTAGTAGGTCTAATTGCGCTATTCAGCAATATTTTCGGTTGGGACACAGTTCCAGTAATCGGCGAAATAATCCCATTGATGGACAATCTTGGTGGCTCTGGAATTTGGTATTACTTGATTGGCATATTTGTCGGATGCGGCATGATAGTCGCTAATTTAGTTGGAGGAGTCCTTTCGGACTAAGGGGGAATTGAAATGTCTGCATTTACAACATCGGCAATACTACTCGTTTCCCTTTTACTGTTCACGCATTACATGCAGAAAGGATTCGGCGGAATGAGCAAACCTTTGCGTCAATTCGGCAAATTCCTTCTAACCAAGGCAGCAGGCCCAGCGGCTGACCTATTCCAAGAGAGAGAAGGCAGCGGTGCAAAGACTTGGATGCAAACTGGAGTTTTCTGGTTGGTATTAGCCGGCATAGGTGGTTTCCTATCCGCTTGGCATAATTATGATCCAGCAGCATTGGATTCGCTTTCCAACATCGGCTGGTCCTATGACGATGGCAGCGCTCTTCATTACTTCAACGAAGTTGCAATGACAACTGCGATTTTTGCAATTCTAATCGGTGGAAGTTTGGTTGCTCACTCACGCACAGTAGGTGCTAAACTTGCTAGTGAAGCAAATGCATCTATGATTGCAATGGCATGGACTGCACAGGTTTTGGTCGGGCTAGTCCTTTGCGTCCTAGACCATTGGGACTTCCTAACTTATGGAGTAAAAGAGGCGGCTCTGTATGGGTTAGTTTCTGGTTTCCTTGTTCTTAGCTTGTTAGTCAACTCATTGATTACCATGGGTGAACGTGGCAATTCTCCAATTTCAGTACCATCTTGGTTCTTCATTTTGGCACTATTCACTTTGCTATTCAGCAGATTTGCGGTTGCTCTAGGAGAAACTCTGGATTGGACAGCAACAGTTTGGATGGCTGACATAGTGGCTTCTGGATGGATCCCTCTAGCTTTGATGTTCGGAGTAGGGTACCATGTATTGTCGCATGTCACAGGTCAACCAATTTGGTCAGGTAGCCTAACCAAGGCATCCATGTTCTTACTATTCGTAACCGTACCACCATTCTTCCTAACAGAATCATCTCATGCAGATAATTTGACTCAATCCATTGGAGCAATTTTAGTGACTATGGGATTAATGCCAGTAATGGCAGCATCTACAAACATGCTTTACACAATTCGTGGTAATGCTAGCGCTGTAGTAGAGAGCCCAGGTGCAACCGCTGCTGCTGGTGGAGCAATTCTACTCCCTGTCTTTGCCCTACTCGGATACTTCACCGGTCTGAATGTGATGGTTGGCGATGGAAGCCTTGCAAATGTTGCAGATACAGTAAATTCATCTTACCTGTATGTTGTTGGTGGCCTATTCGCACTAGCAGCACTGTTCCACTCCTATCCACTAGCCGCAGGTAAATCACTAACCGGTTCAGCCAGTACAGCATCATGGCTTGTAATCGGTGGAGGTTTGTTCTCCACAATCTTGTTCCTGATGGGAGATTGGTCAGAAAACACGCTAGTTGAAGCAGAGGTTGAAGATGTATCTAGCGGGCTATCCGGATTTGCATTGACAGGTGCGTTCGCATTCTATGGAGTTGTAATTGGATTTATTCTTGCTGCTAACAGTGTTGTCAAGACATTGCTATTTGGTAATGTTAAGTCATCTAGTACAGGCAGCAATAGCGATATTTCAGCATATACCTTAGTCGAAGGAACAACAACAATCAGGGCATTATTCGGCCGAGGAGTTGGCATTGATACAACTCTAGTAATCGGAGAGTCGGAAGAGGAATCCTCTGGTAGTTCTACAGTTATCGAAGTCTCTGCAGACTTACATAACGATGAAGTCGACGAATTCCCTGTAACATTTGATGAAGATCTAGTAACTCTAACTAAGTGGCTTTGTGGCAGAGGTACAACAACTGCACAGTTCTTCGCTTGGGCAGATGTAGATGATTCCGGAGAAATTGATATGTTTGAATTTGCAAACGCATTGAAGGTTGCAGATATCGCAGATCTTCCTCCATGGGATATTGAGAACTTGGTCAAAGTTATGGACATAAATTCTGATGGTAGAATCAACCTTCCAGAATTGGACCTAGCGCTGCTAAACATTCGCAATACTTTGGGGATCGAGTTCGTACCATACGAAGAAGAATCCACCGAGGAAGAAGTTGTTGAAGAGGAAGTCGCTGAGGAAGTCGAAGAAGAAGCGACTGAAGAAGCGGAAGAAGAGGCAGAACCCGTAGAAGCACCATCTAAAGCAGCACTCAATAAAATGAAGAAAGCTGAAGTGGTAGATGTTGCGGAATCAATGGGCCTTGACACTTCAGGTACCAAGGCTGACTTGATTGAGAGAATTACTCAGGCGTGAATGGAATGCGCATCGGTTTGGTCGGTAAGCCAAACGTGGGCAAATCGACATATTTCAGCGCAGCAACTTTAGCGAAGGTTGACATTGCAAATTACCCGTTTTGTACTATTGAAGCGAATGTTGGCGTTGCATTCATTGCAGCTCCTATGCCGTGTCCTTGCAAAGACCTACGAGAGCGACTTGAAGCAGATGGCCGCTTAGAACCGGTTAGCGATGATGACCCTAGACAGGGCAGTATTTGCGAGCCAAGAACCGGCAGCTGCGTTGCTCATGTTCGTCTAGTCCCAACATTCCTAGTCGATGTTGCAGGATTGGTTCCAGGAGCAGCAGATGGGCGAGGAAGAGGCAACGCATTCTTGTCAGATTTAGCCAACTGTGATGCTTTAATCCAGGTAGTAGATGCAGCGGGTCTTACCGATATTGAAGGCAATCCAATCGCTGCCGTTGAGGATGTTGAATCGGCATTGAAAGAGGAAACATCATTCTTGACCGAGGAATTAGATTCTTGGATTTATGGCATCCTAGATGACGGTTGGTCGCGTGGCTCTCGTCGGGTACAAGCAGAAGGCGACAAGGGTTTGACCACCTTTTTACATGAGAGATTTACAGGATTAGGGGCATCACTATCGCATGTTTTGCAGGCATTAGATGCCTTTAGGAATCAGTGGGGTGACTTAGACACTCCATGGATGTGGCCAGAAGAGAAAGTCCGTTCATTGGCCTTGCACCTCAGGTGCCAATTATTCCCAATACACATTGCTGCAAACAAGGCAGATTCTTCAAAGGGTACTCCATGGAACGCTATTGATGCTAACGGTATCGTTCAGCCAACTATGGCAGATATGGAGTTGGCATTGCGCAGAGCAGATTCTGGCGGTATGATTTCATATTCTCCAGGTAGTGATTCATTCGACATAGTGGATGAATCTAAGTTGAATCCAGCCCAACTCAATGCTCTATCTTCAATGAAAGAAAAACTCGCACAATCAGGTGGTACAGGAGTTGCAGAATTACTCAGTAATGTACTATTCAATGCTCTAGATCATGTTGTGGTTTACCCAGTAGCAGATGAAAATGCTTGGAAGGATAGCGAAGGAAGGATACTACCAGACGCCTTTGTAGTTCCTAATGGAATAGAAGCAAAAGCACTAGCATACAAGGTCCATAGCGACCTAGGAGACGGCTTCATCAAAGCAGTTGATGGACGTAGTCGCAGAGTAGTTGGCGCAGATCACGAATGTAGTGATAGCGACGTAATCAAAATCCACGCCAAATCATAGGGTTCCCTTGCAAACGGGGCATTCGCAAGGGCCCCCTCTGGAAAACATCTCTGTTCGGTAGTTGGTGCACCTACCATCTCCTAGCAGGCACTCCTTTGTCGTCCCATAATTGCCAATCCCAGATTTCATGGCAATCTTGACAGAGGTACAATATTTTTGGATAATCGGGGTGCTTTCTAGGGACGATGTGAAAACCTATGATCGCTTTCTTGAATCCAACTATTGGGCTACAGGGGTTCATGTTTGTGATTTTCTCGATCTCCTCTGCATCTGCGAATTCAGGATACAGGCCATCACAACGTTGGCTTTCGGCTAGAATTCCATCCCACTCATCCAGTTTTGGCCAAGAGTCAATTTCTGCAATCGTATCTTCGAGAATTTTCATCAATTTGCTAGGTTTTTTTTCGGTTTTGTCGACCATAAGTTGTACTTTGTACAAAATCATATTTTTATTATGTGTGGGACTACCCATTATTCCTGCATTATAGGGCGAAAAAATAACATCATTCGAACATATTGTATCGGATAATTTGAGAGGGTTTATCCGAAAGCCCATGCGAATTGAACCGATGTTTGAATGGGGTTTGCGAGGGTCATTTTAGACGCTACCCTATGCTTGGAAAATTAGTCGAAGTCTTCTCGAGCAATTTCTAATTCGACCATTGGGATGTAATTGAAGCTCATCATCGGACAATGAAATCACCTTTTCAGTGGCCTTTGGGTCTCTCATATTCAGGAGTAAGTCTAGCCATTACTGCCATGTGCTTAGAAGAGAAGAAGAACATGTACAGTGGAACAACTAGGGAGAATAACGCAAGAAGAATCAGAGTGTATAGTCCCCATGGTTCTACATCATTTAGGAAAACAATCCATGCAGTCCAAAGTACGGAGAGCCACATCAGAGGAGACCAGCGGCGAGCTAGTGCAGAAAACCTTGCGTTGGCGGTGGAATTGTTGTAAAGAGAAGCCACTTCTTCTTCAGTTACTAGTCCCTTTTCAACTCCACATCGGACACAAACTTGTGACCTAGGACCATTTCCATGGATGAATTGCTCACGAGGATATACACTGTAGCAATGTCGGCAGGTCGGCATGTTAACTCCCACTAGTAATCTACACTTCAACAATGCGCTACTCTATGTAAGAATTCAGATAGGACTTCCATTCCTCCTTCAGATCCAATCGATTCAGGATGGAACTGTAATCCGTAGGTGTTACCATCTCTGATTTCCATAGGTAGTGTGCCGGTTTCGTCATTTGCAGTTACCGATATCCCCTCTCCTCGAAGAACTAACGAATTGTATCTTGTCATCACATGTCTGCCTCTAGGTAGCAAACCATTCCCATCCGCAATGATGGTTGAAGGTACGCCATGTACAGGTCCTAGTGGGCTTTCCACTAATTCCATTCCTCTTGCCAGACCGATAGCTTGGTGCCCTAAACAGATACCTAAAACTGGCAGTTCTAGAGACGCAGCGTGCATCGACAAGGGTGAGATTTCAGGTCTTCCAGGGCCAGGCCCAATTACTACAGCATCATGGTTGAAATCTACAATTTCCCCTCGCCCATCAAATGTTTCGACATTGCATCCTAGAGTTTGAAATGCATGAATTATATTGTGAGAAAAAGAGTCTAGATTATCTATGAATGCAATATTCAAATTGAATAATTCCTTTGGCTGGAATGATTGCTGTTCGACATATAGAGGNTAGATTCCTAAGTCTCCTTTGGGAATTGGCTTAGTCTCNGGGTTTAACCACCCNCACGCTCNACGCAATGCNGCTGCTTTCCATACGGCTTCAGCAACCTCNGCCTCAGGATTACTCTCGATTGTGATTCCTCCTCCAGCAACCACATTACCTTGCCAACCATCAGGGGAATACCTTGCTTCTAATGTCCGGATCATGATATTCCATGTCGAATCACCGGTGTGAACATCTATCCAACCCATGGAACCAGTCCAGAATGATCTTGGTTTCTTCTCGAGTTCATCTATTGCAGCACATACTACCGTCTTTGGGCAACCGGTTATACTGCCTCCCGGGAACAAGGCCTGCAGTGCATCAATGCCATCTTTGTCATCATCTAGTACCCCTTTGACTTGAGAAACCAAATGTTGGACATTTGCGTACGCTTCCACATCGAATCTTGATTGGTGCACGCTTCCTGACTTTGCAACGATGCCCAAATCATTGCGCTCTAAATCGACAAGCATTCTGTGCTCCGCTCTTTCTTTTACATCATGGACTAAATCTCTTCTAAGCAGAGATTCCTGGTCAGCATCTGAACCCCTAGGCCTAGTGCCTTTGATAGGCGCCGTCATTACGTTGCCGTTCTTGGTCTCAAGTAAAATCTCAGGAGAAGATGAAGCTAGAGCTAACCCCAAGTCTGCTGCTTCAATATATCCGCTGAATGGAGCAGGATTATTCGTTGCTAATCTGTGGAAAATTTGTGAAGGGTTTTCACCCAATGGGCCACTCCATGTTCTGCCGAAATTAAGTTGATACAACTCTCCTGCAGTTATTGATTGCTTGATTTTTTGAACAATATGTGCGTGTTCTTCATCTGTGTGGGAAGAAGTCTCGCCTTCCATCCGAATAGCACTTGGGATTTCAGGCGATGTCACCTCTTCCTCAATCCATTCATCAACCAGCCATAGTACAGCCAATACCTCTCCTTCATTGGGAGGATTTTGAAGTGAAATTGGTTGAGTCCACTGAACTAAGTCGTAAGATAGCGCCCCCGCCCAAACTGAACCTTTTGGAGTGTAAGGAACTAGAGAGCGTAACATTTCCTCCAAGGTCTTAGCATTGAGTAGATTAGTTACCTTCCAACCTTTATCACTCAATATTTGCAAACTACCTTCCATTGGCTTTTTCTTCAATTGGAGGATAGTTTCACCATTTAGTGGAGAATGATTCATTTGAGCAGCAATAGGTGGTTGAGTAATGACCAGCCGTTTTTTCATCCCTTTTGCGAACATACTACGCTGAGCCAAATGTGATTTTGGTCCTCCCGAGAGCAGTAAGATCCTATCTTCGCCTTGAGAGTTCAGGAGACTGTCAATCATCGCCAATCATCTCCAAGAGCTTGAATGCACACCTTCTGTAAATTGCTGCTTCCATCTCCGATGTCAACGTCATCAAGGACGCACAATTTAGCGGCCCCCATGCCACTTCCTAGCAGAACAATTTCCTTAGCACGAGCGACTAATCTTTCATTCAAGCGCCCTTCACTAATTACAAATCCAGCCTGCTCGATTTTTGGTTTACAGATGTCAAAGGTTACTGAATCAACACCACCGAATTCTGGCCCACTAATCCATACAACTCCATCTTCATCCAATACAAGTGGCATCACTCTATCGCCATCAACGATGCAAAAGTCGTGCACAAGTAGAGCTACGTCTGCGCCCTTGCTGAAAGCATCTTTTGTGATGCCACGGTAAGCCTCCCAGTCACCATGTTTGGTGCCTGTGACTTTTCGAGTCCATCTTGGAGCAGGAACTGTAATTCCTTCCGCATCCATGTGTATTTCTTGATAGAAAGGTTTGGTGTGAAACTCAACTCCGTTTTCATCAACTTGGATTTTTACTAGCCCATCAAGACCTTCTGGAATCTCAAACTTTGGGATTTTAATTCCCAAAACATCAGCATGTTTTGCTAGTCTAGCCAAGTGCATATCGAGATGGAATAGATGTCCATCTCGTGCTCTGACGGTGGTGAACACCGCACTCTTGGGCCCTACCATCATGCAATCACAACAAGTCATCCAAGAAGGAGGTGTCTATTCCTCCTTGCGGTGGTTGCTGTTGCTGAGTAGGCTGTGACCAACGTTGTGGTTGTTGCACAGGCTGGCTAGGTTGTTGAATCCTTTGAGCAGCAGCATAGATGTCATTTTGCTGGGCTGGCTGAATTGCAGGCGGCGCTTCTACTGGAGGCGACACTTGACCGCCAAAGCTACCGGCATCATCCCAACCACTTCTGGCTTCAATACCCCAAGTTGCTTCTTGCAATTCCCATTCCTTGCTTCTTCCAGGCTTGCGACCGCCTCGTCCACGAAGAACTAGAACCAGCAGAAGTAGGGCAATCAGTACCATACCTGCGATGATTAGATTGTCTGAAGTAAACAGTTCACCGAGATCTGTTGCAGAACCATCTCCTTCAGAATCACCGTCACCAGAACCTCCATCTGAACCGATAGCATCGATCTTCTGTGATTCGATGATCTTACGATAATTTACATCATCCTTTGCGGAAACTCCGACCCACCAGGAGCTTTCATTGCTCAATGATGAGAAAATTTCAGGCGTGATTAGGAACTCACTTGAAACATCACTCATTCCAACATTGGTAGCATCTACAACTTTACTGAATTCACTATCTGAGATGAAAATCATGTAAGAGCGAACGCTAGAGTCTGTAGTGTGGTCCCACGAAACCAAAATTGAATCATCAATCCACTTTAGTGAGATTCCCTCGATGTCAGGAAGATATGCTCCAACATCGTCAATATCATCATCAATCGCAATTGCGGTAGAGGTGACTAAATTGTCAAGGTGTGCGTTACCAGACCAATCGTATGGAACTACTGCCACAGTAACAGGTGTGTTTGGAACAACTAGAGTGTCGAATGCTAATACCTCAATTGTCAATGGTAATGTAGGGGATCTGTCTAAGGTTGCAATTGGATCTTTAACGGTTCCACTTTGGCCAACTGAAGTGAAGGTAAATGCGGCTGCATACACTTCGTAATATGCAACATCGCTTGATTCCGACAATCCGAATTCTAGCATTACAGCAGTACCATCGTCTGCTGGCCTATCATAGAGGTTCAGGTTCACTAGCCTATCAGGGGGCGTGTCATCTGCAAGGTTGTCTATTGGAGTAACCATAGCAGTGTTTAGATTATCGAGATAGACATTGCCTTTCACATCATGTACAGTGACCGCAACATACAATTCAACATCTGGAACGATTTGCTTTGGTAGCGAGGAATCCAAACCATTGCCTCCATACAAAGCGGTATTCAGAGTCAGTCCGATTGGGCTCTTTTCAGTATCAATCCACTGCTTATCCATTACAATACAGCCACAAATTCCAGGCTCTATTCCAGCAACTGGCCAGAAGTCAGTAAGGTCATCAAGTGGGTATTCGGAGACCCAAATAACGTAGTAATCAAAATCGTCCACTTCAGATGGTGCCCATGATATGTCGATAGCAGTGCCATCATCATCTGGGTGATCCCAGGCATTTAGTTCGCTGATTCTTTCAGGTTCACTTGATCCGTCTATGTTATTGACGAAAGGTGTGACTTCGAGAACAGTTACATCTCCAGTATCTCCATTTAGCCACTTATCGAATGCTACTGCTCCAATCCAATATGTCTGTCCATCAATTAGAGGTTCTTCTCCAATGGAATCAATGATTGTCATGTTGGTTTCACAATCAGGTACGATTGCTGCTTCTTGCATTGAATCGACATTTGTAGGTGTGAAGGACCCGCCTTCAATATCTACAGGTGCCATGTATATTGCAACAAAAGCACAGTCGGTTGCTACAGAGTTTTGCCATCCTATCTGAACACGACCGCCGTCGTCATTCGGGACATCTTCTGCCCAAACTTCAGTTAGTTTAGGTGGAGGTACACCATCATCGATTCCTCCAGTAGGGACGACAGGACCGATCACTGTGGCATTGACTAAGTCTTCTTGTCCAGCCTCATCCACACAAGTGAAAGCCAACCAGTGTGGCTTTCCAGCTTCTAGTGCAATGATACTAGTGTTACCTACTTGAGGTGAGAATTCAGAATTAACACTCATTCCTAGTGCATCGCTAATCTCTGTTGTAGACGCATATACTCTCGTGCTCAGTAAATCGAGTGCTTCACAGCGTGCCCACTCTGCTAATACTTCGCCATCAACGGCAACAACAGTGTCTCCAGAGAGGGCAGTGGCCCAAGCAGGTGGATGTGGAACTTCATCGGTAGGAGTAGCAGGTCCAAATTGAGCAGAAGGCGTTCCAAATCTTCCATCATTGTATTCTACAACAACAACAGCCCAATATTCAACTCCGTCTTGGAGGGGTTGTCCGTCAATGGTTGATATGTCGGTCTGTAATCTAGAATGTAGGCTAACGGAGGCATCAGCAGCACGAGGTTGCAAGTCTGCAACAGTTGGCTGAGTGGTCCAAGGTCCTTCGTTAAGATAGACCAAATATCTTGCAAAGTCTTCGTCATGAACAAGTGTCCAATTTGCCATTAGGGTCTGACCCCCATCGTCAGGCCTGTCCCATAGAGAGAGCCCTTGTACCGGAGTTTCAGTTCTGAACCAATCATAGGTCATCTTCACCCATACACTTCCATTTGTTGGAGATGTTAGTGTTAGAGTAATGTGTCTAGTACCGTTCAGTAGAACTCCGTTATCTACAGCATATTGCATGCTGGTGATGAATGTTGGATCATTTGATAGGTTCACAGTTGCATTCCACTTCAGGTCCACTAGTTTCGCCCAAGTTGCTGCTCCACTCACTGGAGATGAGAGGGTCAGTGGTGCGGTTTGCATTAGCACTCCATGTGCTCCAGAAACACCATCCTCTGATAGAGTTACAGAATTAGCAGCATCGATAATCGAGACCTGCATTCCAGGATGTGTGTAATTGGTGATGTCTTGGAATTGCATTTGGAATCCTACGGATAGTGGGTCTGCTTTACGCATTGTAACCGATGAAGATTCATCTCCCGAATTGAGGTCCCAAACCCTCAATCCATTAGATGTTGAAACAGTAACGTAAGAATTGCTAATCACGCTCCCTCCACTTGATTCACTGGCAGAATATCTTCCAATAATTGAACCGCCGTTCAGTCCAGCTTGGATTACAGTAGCGCCATTTTCTCCAACTGCAATCAGGTATGAGCCATCAGAACGCATTCTGTAGACTGGCCAATCCTCCATTGAGAATACATTGGCACCTGTATTGAAATCTCCAGTGCTTCGTATCCAGTGGATAAGAGGCCCAGTATCGGTTGCTATGTGCACTCCCCAAATATCCGCAGTAACTGCACTGACAGAATTAGATGGTAATTGGTCAAATTGATGTAGATCAATTACAGTTTGACTGCCGGCATCGAATTGTGTGATGCCTGGCCTATCTGTGCCTCTGCCATCATGTGAAATGAACAGACTGTTCTGTGTGGTTGTGACTCCAGAAGAGTCGGTAGAAGTCGTGGTTGCTCCGACTAGTCCCCATGTAGAGGTGCCCATTAGACCGTCAGACTTGTCGTAATTTGTAACCGACATAGCGTTTGTATCATAGTGTGAAATTCCGTTAGGGGTTGCCATCCAAATGTCGCCATCAAACTCGATAATATCCTCGACGAAACTAATCGGTAATCCGTCTAATGCAGTCCATGCTGTCTCCCACTTGTCACCAGTTGCGTTCCATCTTGCTACACCGTTATTTGTTGCGACATATATCATCTCAGAGGTAATCTGTCCAAGGTTATTGGTGTCTGTTACAGTAAGGAATGAGTTGATGTTGTTAGAAGGAAGTCCTGCTAGCAAACGTCCAGCAGTGTATGTATTGGTAGTAGTATTGAAGACTTGAATTCCAGCAGAAGAAGTGCCTGAGCCCTGCAAGCCAATGAATAGATCATCGCCAACGACTTTCAAACCATCTTGGAAATTATGAATTCCAGTTGGCAATTGTTGCAGAGTTCCAGTTGTGGTATCCAGCAATCTTAGTCCACGATTATTGCTTGCTAGGTACAAATCAGTTCCAACTAATTCGATGTCAGTTACTGCAGCATTAGCTGGAATAGTCCATCCTTTCTGCCATTCAACTGAACCATTGGCTAGCTTTACTCCTTGTAGAACTCCAGAACCTGTGCTTTGCCAAGACGAGGATGCAACCCACAAGTGAGTTTGATTTCCAGCCATGGATGTAACTTGTCCACTAACAAGATTTGGAAGCGCATGAATTGTGTTTTGACCCGCTTGTCCGATAGTATCTACATGAGAATATCCGGATGTTCCTCCGGCTTGACCAATCAACCACTGTGTTCCTAACCAATCAACGGATGATACAGGTGAACCAGTCGAAACGATACCTGCGGTTCCTACAGTAGCGCCGTTAGCAGATAGTATTGCTAGGCCTCCACCGATTACATTGTCACCTTGTGTTCCAATGTCGTATCCAATTACTAGCTTCCCGGCAGCGAACGTCATAGCTCCCCACCAAACGGGGTCGCTTGGAATGTTGTGGGATGAGGAAGTAAGGCTGGATAGCCACTGACTGTTGGTGTAATCATATCTTGAGATCGGCTCTCCATCGTCGTGATATGCTACGTACAGAATCTCGTTTGCATCATCACATGCAACCGCCGCTGCATTACCATCATCAAGTCTGGTAGAGGTGGTGAAAGCGGATTCAATGGTACCGTTAGTTAGGTCAAACCTAGCAACACCGCCATTGTTTGCAGTCATTGAAACGTGGAATAAACCTCCACACATTTCCATTCCAATTGGATAACCGTTAGGGATTCCGTTGGAGCCACCATCCCAAGAAGTCCAAGTTCCTGAGGCATCTAAGTGCATGATTTCCCCATCAATTCCTTGCCATCCTTGATTTCTTGCAGTACCTACCACGAGGTCAGTACCGTTGGTCCACAACTCGTAAACGGTATCGTCTGCAGAGTTTGGAAGACCATTTCCTGCAGTCCAAACGGATAACCATTGTTCAGAGGATTCATCGAATCTTGCGACACCATCCTCTGTTGCGAACAGGGTTTCGCCGTCAAACTCAACAATTTCACGGATAGGGAATTCCAAATCATCCCATTCGCCCACTTTTGTTCCATTAGTGTAGAACGCTTCCAGTTTTTCTTCACCCCAGGAGATCCACTCAATGCCATTCGAAGAAATGTGAGATGTTACTCTGTTGACAGCACCGCTAGGTAGGAGTTCGGCTTGCCAGGAGTCGGTTGTAAGGTTGTAGAGAGCGATTCCACCACTGCCTTGAGTTTGCCACCACTGGCCGCTTGCAACTGATACATGCAAGACATCACCAATGATTTCCATCCCGTATACGTCGCCTCCGTTCTCGCTTAGTTGAGCACCTGCGTCAAGAGTCGGCTTTGTTGTGAAATTGACGATATCAATTCTGAATACACTGTCCGAAGTGTATCTTTGGTTGTAGTACATTGTATCGCCGTAAATTGCCAAATCGTAAGGGTCTCCACTGCCGCTATACAAACTTCCAGTCTTCTCGATATCGTAAACTTCAGAACCGGTTGTGACATTGATTAGTTGGAAACCATCAGCGCCTCCAACCCAAATTAGGTTAGGCCTGATATCAGCAACTAGGCTAGTAACATCGCCATTTCCACCATCTAGGACATTGCTCTCTGTCCATGTTGGCAACCAGTCGTTGTTTGCAATATCGTATCTGGCGACGCCGATTCCATTCAAACCGATGTAAGCAATGTTACCGATAACTTCTACCAGTGCGTTATCGGTTTCTTCACCAGCTTCCCAAGTGTCATAGACATTGAGAGATGATTTGTCGATCAGGCCTACGCCATTGCTAGTTCCTCCGAAAATTGTAGAGCCGTTAAATCCAACAGCACTAACTCCCCAGTTTGGCATACCGTCTTGAGCGTTAACACAATCATCGATCGCTAGAGTGGCTACGGAATACTTGCACACTCCGATGTTTGTTCCCGCATAGACGCTTCCTCCGCTCCCTGAAGCATCAATTGCGAAGTCAAAGAATTGCGCAGGTTGGAGATTCCAACTACCGCCTCTACTAAGAGCAGATGCTGAATTTCCGTCCCAGTATATTGCTCCGTTAGAAGTACCAATAAACAACCCGGAATTGCTAGGATTTGCCTCTAAGGCATAAACCTGGTTGGAAGGTAAAACTTCAGTAGAACCTGCATTTGGAGAGTTAGGTTCTTGAGTCAGAGGAATCAATATTTCACCAGTTGATAGATCCTTTCGTGCAACTCCATACCCCGGTAATCCCATGTGAAGAACTTGAGGATTAGAACCAAGAATTGCCACTGGCGCGAAATCAACATCATTGATTCCAGTAGAGACCCATGAACCAAGGAATGTATCGTTAGCGATGATGTAGCGGTTTAATCCATCATCAGCGGTTCCAATGTATGCAACCCCATTGTGGATTGCAATTCCAGTAGGATTGTCAGAATCTAATTCGCTGTTTGCTTCATTGAGAGCAACTGCAGAACCTGGGGCCGATTTGTTGAATGCAGTGGCACCATCTTCTGGGTGAATCACTACGACCCAATCGCCTTCAACATCAAGTCCTGAAACATCATTTGACTGTAGACCATCGCTTGTATCCCAGGTGTCGATTACATTTCCAGTTGTGTCAATAACATGGATGCCACTTCCCTGTGTGCCAACCAAAACATTAGTTCCATCGTTGACGATTTGTGTGATTAAATCGCCAGTATCTATGGCTGAAAGCCACCTTGATTGTCCGATAGAGTAACGATCGAGGTAATTTTCACTACCGACATAGATTACTCCATTGAACTGCATTGCGTCTTCCATTGCGCCTGAGCTAGGTCCGCTTCCAATCACGAAATCCCCAGTGTACATTGGTGTATTTCCAGGCTCTAGCATTGCCAAAACAGCACTGCCATCAGTCACCATCACAGTGTTATTAATAGGACTTCGAGCACCCGAATTTGGCCAATGGATTATGTTTCTAGCATCATTGATTAGGCCTAAATCTGTAAGAGGAATGGATGATGAGAATGTTCCAGAATTAGTATTGTAAATATGGACAGTGTCTATGGTTAGGATTTGTACTTCATTGTTGACGACAGTAATTCCTGCTACTTCGTTTGAGGACAACCAATTGCCATCATTCCAAGTAGCTAGCCAGAAGTTGTTNGACAGGTCACGNCGTGCNATTCCNGCATCATATGATGAGATGAGTAACTGGTTTCCAGCAACTGCAAAATCACTGATGAAATCTGAATGNANATTNTTNGCNGTNGACCATGGNGNNAGNGCTGACATNNNNGNAACGTCCCATCTTGCAACCCCTCCNTCTAGTATTGAAACATAGATTANNCCATTGTGTTCAAATGTTTTCCAGGGNGTNCCTGNGGGCCAATTNGTNGTCGAACTTGCTTGTTCAAGCGTCCAACCCGTGCCTGCAGTGTTTAGTTTGAAAACACCTGAATTACTGAAAGCGAACAAATCACCGTTGCTCGCTATGTGAGTATTAGTCCATTCACCACCAGAAGGTTCCACTGGTAAATCAGGATTCCAACTAGTGTCTAGTAAATCGATTGAATGAATGAATCCCTGGTCGGTAGTTACCAGCATTCGATTGTTCTGAGTATCCATCTCTAAATCCACAATGTAGTCTTCATCTTCCGAATTCTCAATCTCAAACAAATCNATTGCGCTAGGATTAGACTGCGCATCTAGAATGATGATGTAGGTCCCAATGGCAACGTACATTCNACCATCAACTGGATGNATTTCATAATCTTGGATAAACAAATCAACAGGNTNNANNGANGTGAAAGGATCNGCAGGNGCNAGAACTTCAAGAATGAAATCNGTNATTTCNNNACCAGANGGCANNGTNACAGTTGCNCCCACNTCAGCGTTTGGCCCTAGCCTGCCTTGATGCGGGTTTGAGGAATCGAATCCGAAACTTTGTCCAAGCCATCCATTGCCTCTCCAATCAAACATTACTTGTCCAGTATCTTGAGCCATTAACAATGGTTGTTGAATCATAACTCCGTCAGAACCATCCGCTCTCAATTCCATGGTCACATTTTCTAGAATTGCGCCAGGGGCGAAGTTCATCATCCATTCAGCACTCGCTTGAGTGCCGTTAATTGAATTCGCACCTGTTGCATTTAGAAGCACCCAANCGGTGTCTTCGGAACCTTCCATTGGCCATATTGTGCCGTTAGTTCCTTCATGCGCACTAGCCACAGGAGCCGTCAAAATTGGGCCCAAAGATGCCAACAACATGACAGTGACAAGCATAACCGCTCTAGGACTAGATTTAGCAGGCCCTACGGGCCTGAGAGAACTGTTCATGTTTACCTATCCAAATTCAATGGTATATGAATCGAATGCTCGATTGTTTGGGCCAAAAGTCAACGGTTTCTCGGCCTCCTNCATTTGCTCACGAATCAAGCAATGTTGGGCCATGGCTCACACAAAGGTCAAACCCGAGTTCTGCCCGAATAGACTTTGGAGAGATAATTATGGATGAAGATTGGCGTGAGAGCACCATCAAAAAAGAGGCTCTCGATTACCATGAGGCGGAGCCAAAAGGGAAGATAAAAGTCGTTCCAACAAAACCACATTCTACTGCCCATGAGTTATCGCTCGCATACTCTCCAGGAGTAGCATATCCTTGTCTTGAAATTGCAGAAAAGCCGGATGATGCCTATCGTTACACGTCGAAAGGCAACCTTGTTGCAGTTATCTCAAACGGAACCGCAGTACTCGGTTTAGGCAATATTGGAGCACTTGCTTCGAAACCTGTAATGGAGGGTAAAGGTCTGCTATTGAAGACCTTTGCAGATATCGATGTTTTTGACATCCAAGTAGATACTGAAGATCCTGAAGAATTCATCAAAACAGTTTGTAATATTGCACCTACCTTTGGCGGAATAAATCTAGAAGATATCAAAGCTCCAGAATGCTTTGAAATCGAGAGAAGGATAGCAGAAGCCACTGACATCCCAGTTATGCATGATGACCAACATGGGACAGCGATTATTTCAGGCGCAGCCTTGCTAAACGCAACTGAATTACAGGGCAAAGAATTGTCTAAAATCAAGGTGGTTGTTGCTGGAGCCGGAGCATCGGCAATAGCCTGTGCAAATCACTATGTTTCCTTAGGCGTGAAAATGAGTAATATCGTGATGTGTGATTCTAAAGGAATCATGACAAAAAACCGGTTGAAAGATGGAGATTTGAATGAGTTCAAGGCGCCATTTGCTGTCGATTCTGAAGGAGGAAGTCTTGCTGACGCATTGGTAGGAGCAGACGTTTTCCTCGGTTTGTCTAGGGGNGGATTAGTCACTGGCGAGATGGTGGCAGAAATGGCCGAAAAACCAATCATTTTCGCATTAGCAAATCCAACTCCTGAAATTATGCCACACGAGGTCAAGGCGGTTCGAAATGATGCAATCATCGCCACNGGTCGTTCGGATTTCCCTAACCAAGTAAACAATGTTCTTGGGTTCCCGTATATTTTCAGAGGAGCTCTAGATGTTCGTGCTAGAGACATTACTCAAGGGATGAAGATGGCTGCGACTAAAGCGCTGGCAGATCTAGCAAAGGAACCAGTTCCAGATTATATCGCTCATGCTTATTCTGGAGAAGAAATGCAGTACGGACCACAATACATCATACCCAAACCATTCGATAGGCGTGTATTAATTTGGGAAGCAGCAGATGTCGCAGAAGCAGCAGTTTTGGAAGGTGTAGCAGGCATTAGTCCAGGCGATTTCGATAAGCAAGCATACAAAGAATCTCTGGAGGCAAGACTAGGAATGTCTTATTCTGTAATGCGTGGAGTATTCAATCAAGTCAAAGGAAGAAAGAAGAAAATTGTNTTCCCAGAAGGCGACCATGAAAAGGTAATCAGAGCCGCAGCACAATGTATTGANCAGGAGATTTGTGAACCGATTTTGTTGGGCAATGTAAAAAGTATTCGNGAAAAAATGGTGGAATTGAATATTGAATTCGAGTGCGAAATCACAAATCCACGATATGATGATAGAAGAATTGGAGATTACGATTTGAAATTACTAGAAAACCGCAGTCGCAAAGGTATGACAATTGTGGATGCTCAAAGGTTACTGAAAAGCCGNCCTTACTTTGCTGCACAGATGGTTGAACAAGGAGATGCNGACGGATTCTTGGGTGGAATTAGCAGGAATTATGCCGACGTCTTGCGGCCATGTTTGGAAGTAATTGGAAGCGATGCTGACAGTCACTGTGCAATCGGTTGCTACATGATGGTAGTCAAGGGTAGATTGATTTTCTTAGGCGATGCAACAGTGAATGTATATCCTGATAGCAAAGCCCTTGCAGATATTGCAGTACAAACAGCGAAAGTTGCCCGTAGATTTGGACTGGAGCCGAAAGTTGCAATGCTTTCATTTTCCAATTTCGGAAGCAGTAGGGCACAACGCTCTGAGAGAATAGAGGAAGCGATTGAAATGGCACAAGAAATGGATCCGAAGCTCAGTATCGATGGACCTATGCAAGCAGATACTGCATTGGATATTGATGTTCAATCAGAATACCCGTTTATGTCATTTGACGGACCAGCAAATGTATTGATTTGTCCTAATTTAGCATCTGCAAACATAGCATACAAGTTGCTGGAACAATTGGGTGATGCAGAAATGACGGGCCCAATTTTGGACGGTTTAGACAAGCCAGTCCAGTTACTAGCTAGAGCAGACGGTGTTAGGCACATCGTCAATATGGCTGCGATTTGCGCTCTCGATGCAATCAGGCAAGAATCGTATTGGTCTAGTCTTTGATTTGTATAACCTTGCCTTCAGAATCCAAGCCCCATGTGGCTCTTTTTGGACGCCAAAATGCACCAGTTACGAAGCCAGCACATAATCCGCCGAATAACAGGTTGGCCCATCCGTCAATTGCGTAAGAAGAGAATCCTCTGAGTATTGGAATCGTGAAACTAGGAATTATTCCCAGTATTGTAGTCCAAAATAATTCACTTCGAATATTTGTTGCTAAATTTGCATTGTCTGGAACTCTAGGGGCCTCTCCTTTTCTCTTGGGCGAAACCACTAGCCTGAAACCTACTTTTGGTAGCGGTCTACCTCCTGGAGTGGCCACTTGCGCGTACACGCCCTNGCGTGAGGGGTGCGCTGATTGCGATACTCTGTGGTCTGCCATTGGTCCGATCATCTCGCCNACACGTGGTCTCCCGTCTAATGGAGCTCCACGATGATTTCCAATTGCTTCATCTGCCAATAATTCAGTCCAGCCACATGGTAACTGAATCACCGATTCAGCGGCTTTCCATTCGGCTTGACTTGGTCGCCTAACTTCATCATCAAAATGTTCGGAAAGTATTGTACAGATTTTCTCAACATCATCGTTAGTAATCATGTCTTTGAGTTCATCAGAATCATCATCTTCACCGATTATATTTGCAAATTGAGATCTAGAAATCGGCGCTTCTAGAATCATGAATTCTGGTAAATCAACCCTGTGCCTAGGCCGTTCACTTGCGTAAACCCATGCTCCTTTGTCGATTCCAAGATAGATTTGACTGGAATCTACTTTGATGAATCTCAGACCAAATGGCCCTTCAACAATCTCCATATTCACACCTTCAGAGTTGATTTAACGGCATGATACCAATTCATTCCCGCCTCATGATCTTCTATCTGCGAGAACTGCGGGTAAGGGGATATCGAGCGAACATAACCAAATGCAGCCAAGTCAACTAAATCAGGAGAGTCGCCTCCAAAGAACGTTTTCCCATCGAATTGTTCAGTGAATTCGCTTAGCAGATCATGCCANAATTTTTTAGGAGTCCGCCCGTCTTTTTTGACTCTCTTTTTGGCAATGATTCCCCACATTACTGGGAACCCTGCCCACGCATAGAGTCGCTTGGAAAAGAATCCGAAATTTTCGAGTTTCGAAACTCTTGTAGTTGTTTTAAGTGCTGAGCCCAGACTACCGTAGAGAATTGGAATAGTGCCTTTTGACATGTGTAGATCAACCCATTCCATCCACTTATCTCGGCGTTCTTCATCATCACTTGACCACAATTTTCCACCATTGTGCATTGAGTCAATGTGCTTCATAATTGGTGTTGAATCAACATGTACTTCTTTGTTGGAATCGACCCATACCGGGACCTTTTTCCACTCAGGAGCGCTAGGCAAAGTCTTCTTAGCGCGCATTGGATTAACCTGAATTCTTTCGTGAGGGATATCGAGGTATTCAAGCAAACCACGCACCTTCCAGCAGAAGGGGCATGTGTACAACATGTGCAATTGCCCAGCATTCGCCATGAACTGGCGGGGCGGTCACCCCTTCATGATTCATCCGTATCTCTGGTTCCTTCTGGTCTCCATCCCGGTTTCCAAAAATTGAGGTCATCCAACCATTTAGAGAATTCATCATCTGAGCAATTGAGGAGCCTAAACGCACGCATGTTTAGCCCTTCAAGTAGCGAATCTTCCATTACTCCCTCTCGGTTAGCATCGCTCCATTCTCCAGCCATTTGCCTAATTTGTCGACGTGCTTCCTCAGGGGCGTCAAAGTTTCTTTCACAGACTTCCTGCAAATCTGAAAGCCAGGATCTAGTATCTCTACGAATAACATCTGGGATTGGCCGAGACGCTGATTTTTTCTTGAACGGCCACCAACCCATGTACGCTGCTCGGGTTTTACATCAATAGTCTTGGGGGTGAACTGTTTGCGCTCAACATGGGCCGCATCATTGTTCATTTGCATGGTCGTGCATCAGACTCGAAAATGAACTCCTTGATCGAGGATTATTCTGCAAGATTGAAATCGAAAGTACGACTTGAGATTCATAATTCAAAATTGTCTAGCCAAGACTACATGGCAAAATTGCCAGAGGGAGTTATTCTAATGGATGAGGGTGGTGAAATGATGACTTCTGTCAATTTCTCAAAGAGATTTGATGAGTGGATAATTTCTAGCGATGACATAAATCTAGCAGTAGGGCCTGCAAATGGCTTTCCTAAAGGGCACGACTNCCCCTGTATTTCATTGTCATTGATGACTTTCCCTCACGAATTAGCTGCCGTTGTACTAATGGAGCAGTTGTATAGAGCAAACGAGATTTCACGCGGAAGTTCTTATCACAAAATTTGACAAAAGACCAAGAATAAGTCACCTCACCCATGTGACATGGAGAACTGGTGGTTCTTACTTTTGGAGTTCGCAATTGCGCTTACTCTAATCTTCATGAGCGACCGCCAACCGTTCCCAGGTCCATCCAAAAGATATGGTAGTGTTTTGCTAATCATCGCCCTTTTGCTTCTGATTGGTGAAACAGGGCCTAGGCCTACAAGTGTGCAAGTTCACTTGTACGTACTACTGGCTTATGGCTCGGTAGGATTGTTACGTGGAGTTCACAACATGCTGGTCACCCGAGAAGAGGTAATTGTTGCACCATTTGCCGGTATACTATTCTCGGTATCTGCTACAGCAATAATGGCCGACCAGTGGGAATCTTTGACTGTGTTTGAAGAGTATGCAGCCTTCGCTACAATCGTATTGATA
>PAJN01000031.1 GCA_002710205.1 Methanobacteriota archaeon
TCAAAGTGTATTCTTCAGAATGTTTACCTTGAGTAAATCTGAAATTTTCAACAGATGTTTTATGTATAATTTCACCACGAATTTCAAAAATTTCATTCTTAGTAAGATAAACTGTTTCGCTTTGGCGATAAATTTCAAAATCATGCCAAGAGAATGAAACTGTAGTTGTTTGCGGATTAAAATCCCTAGCTGCAATCACTGTGACCTTCGATTCAGGAACTGGAACATCCGAGAGTTTCTTTAGTTGATAAGCCACAGTAGAGCGCTTCAGGCCCAATTCATCTGCTATTTCTTGGTGAGTTCTACCTCTTGCTCTCAATTCCATTATCCTCTGCAACTCGTTCTCGGTGACCATGCTTATCCGAACAGTCAGAACTACATAAATCTTTAGAATTATTCCAATTAGTTGGAATTATTCTCAATTTGGAAGAGACGAGGGCGCCTAGTTTCTAAATCCTTTGAACCATGTTTGCTCTTTGGTCAAATGGTAAGCATTGCAGTCCTTGCATTTGTAGACGCGCAAAACCCTTCCATGTTCACGTTGTTGTTTTTTGGCGGCGGCTTTTGCTGCCATTTTAGTTGCAAATTTTGCCTTATGGCCACTGCATTTCATTTCTCTTCGCTTGTATTTCTGTTTCCCTTTAGACTGCTTAGAGCGTTGATTTACTGATTTCTTACGCCTCTTAGAATCAAATGCAGAACCGCAATCTGAACATTTCATTTGGTGTGCTTTGGCTAATTTATCACACACAGGGCATTTTTTCCCTGCATCCTCAGCCATACTTGTGCTAAATGGCCAGATACTATGAAGAAAACGGAAATTAGTCGTCTGCTCTGGAGATTACGTGGATTGTGCTGCCCTTCTCTAGGTTAGCTTTCACATCTACTGCCCAAGCATCGAGTGATACATTCAGTATTGCAACCTCATCACCTTGTTGCAAGGTGTTGTAAATGCTAGGCCATGCATTATCCCAGCCCTCGACTGTGATTCGGCTTGTTTCATCCAAGATAACCAATCCTTTGCGTGCCCATGGCTTTCCAGTCTTACCAATACCTGACTTGAATGTTGTATAAGCGACTCTGCCAACTACATTCCATCTGGCTCTGAAGTCGAATAATCCAATGTCTCCCTCTTCGCTTTCATCCGCTTTCTCAACTCTTGCGTATGGATCAACTTTCAGTTGCAATTCACCTTTCCAATTAGTTGAAGGAATTACCCCGACAAGACGCAGTGTATCTCCTTTCTGTATATTTTCAGCATAAGTAAGTACTCCTTCACTTTCTTCTGAAATTATGCGAACGAAAGCAAATCCACCCTCTTTTTCGATTGTGATGTTTGGTGGTTTATCTGGAATATTGGTAACACTAAATGCTTCACAAAATATGTTGACTCGAGGTACTAATTCATTGAATGGAGTCAAATCATATGTCTTGATTTCACCAGGCGGCTGATGAACACCTCCGCTTGGTAAATCATCGTCACCCGTCCCATTAGGACACAATCCCGCCCAATCACAAGTAACACACCTGACTTCAGTCGGGTCTTGCTGCTTGATGCCGCCTTCACCATATCCACGCAAAGGTCTAGGAATTGGTGGGCAGTCTTCGATTGTAACTTCAGAACCCTTGATTTCTTGCCACAAATCATGGAGCTTGTCTTCTAATTCTGAGATCTCTTGTAATGAAGGAACATCAACACTCTTTCTGACACCGACTCCAAGATACCATACTTCGAGATTATCCGGGATTCTCCCTTCGTGCGTAATCGACCAAAGCATTGCATAAATACGCAACTGCTCAACATAATTACCACTTCTATCGCCACCACCTCTGCTGGCTTTGAGATCCATGATTCTTATTTTACCACCATGGCGATAGACAAGGTCGTATTCGCCTTGGAACCAGTGTTCAGGGTGAACTACATTCAGAGAAAATGGGGGCTCATCTGGGTCAACGAACCAAGGCCTAGCAATTTCCCATGCCTCGACTAAGGTACATTGTCCTGTTCTGGCTAAGGGATGTGGCCCTGACTTTTGTCGACCGTCTGGTGCAGGAATCTCATTCCTGATTCCATTACGCCAATCCGATAACTCGGTTTCTGAAATTGTATCTTTACATTGGTTGACTTCATCCATGTGCATCCGTAATGCTGTTACGCACATATCTCGATAAACATCCATTGAATAATCATGCCAATTGCCAGCCTTACGTGCATCTTTTGACCACTCATTATGCATTTCATCACGAATTTTAGGCCAATGAACATCTACTCTTGATTCGCACCAAGCCATGAAATCGTTTGGTAGTTCATCATCGAATAGTGGAAGTAGATTATCTGTACCATTTGCCATTACGTCCAATGGTGCCGAATGGAATACAAATCCTGGGGACTCCATTAGCACTCTACAAACACATTCTTCGACTGCTCTGCCCAAGAATAAAGGAGGCGACTGCGGAAACTTTAGCCTCATCTTGCTTTGATAATACCATAGTCTAGGGCAATCGTCCCATGTATTTGCCTGTGAAGCTGAAAGCCTGTTAAAACGACCAACATTGTCGGTCTCAGGGTCAGCACTTCGCACTGGCATGACTTGGTAAGCCCATATTGGAGCCTATTCAAGGCTTCGATTTGATTTCGATTCTGGTTGTTCGAGAATCAATACGTAATTGCACCAAACCCTCTCTCCAGCCTAACTCGACAGAAGTTAGTTTGACTACTGTTCCAGGCGAAAGAGATAGCATCGTACCATTGATGGCTGAGCCAAATGCAACCACTTCCGCAACTCTTTCTCCGTCCCACAAATGGAATGACATCATAGACCATGGCCGGCCATCAGATCTTCGGCCATCTCGCTTAGAGCAAGACAAAACCACACCCATTACATTTGCTTTTGTTCGCAGCATCCCCATACGTGTTAATTCAGCCTCAGAGTTTGCTTCTATAGAGGAAAAATCATCGAGATATAATCGAGGTTGCCTCCTCCAAACCCCGGGAAGTGCTCCAGTGATCACTACGTCATCCTGAGGAGATTCATGCATTGCTGGATAAGAACCCGGTTGGCTTTCCTCCAAGGTGACCATCTTGTCACCCGCTTGAATCATCGCACCTAGGACCATCTCTCCATAGTGATTGGGTAATGGGCCCCAGGCTCCTTGCAGCCTACCTTTTACATTGACTCTAGAAGGTATTGAGGATAATGGCTCACAGGGCATAGAGATTTTTGGTGGCTCATAATCAACCTGGCCAACAGAACACCAGTGGCATCCGCCAGCAAGCCCATCACAAGGTGATTCCAGAGGGAAGGTGTTGTCATTACTCCAATTTTTCATTTGATCATGAATTGACCTATACTCCTCAGTTGAAAGGGGGTCGACTTCGACAATCTTGCGCAATCCATTTGTTAGATACCAGCCTTCCAGCCCCTCGCATTCCGATTCATGTGTTTCATTCCACAACCAAGCATAGAAATTCAATTGGTCTGGCAAGGATGAGGCGAACTTACCTTCTCCATCACCCATTTTGATATCGACAATACGGACTCTGCCGTCCCAACGTAGTACTAAATCGCACTCGCCTGCAGCCCATTTATCACTATGATACATTCTCTGAGGTTCTGGATTCCTAGGGTCTTTGACCCATGGCCTAGCGATTTCCCAAGCATCCTGCCAAGTGATTTCTTCGCCAAAATTGTGTGGCTCGTCTTTCCATACCACCATGCTATTCGCTTTTTCAGGTTGGGTAAAGTGAGGTGGAGAGTCCCAGCAAGGTGCTGGAATTTCAAACTCATATTCTCCGCCTCCTGACTCAAAGCAGGCTTTTACTTCCATTAGTTGTAATTCCAGACCATTCTTCAGCATTTGAGAGACCTTTTCTAAGTTGAAATATTCATCGAAGTCACCATCATTCCACATCGCATCTTCGAATGTGGACTTTCCTTGTTGTAATGCTTTGATTGCGTGTTCTTCGATTAAACTGTGAGTCCATTCCTCCAAATCCTCGAATGATTTTGCTGATGGAGCTCTATGCATCAATATTGAACAAAACGCATCTTCAACCTCAATTCCCATTACCTGATGCGGAGACAGAGGCCCTCGCAATCCAATTCTGTAATTCAGAAACCACTGCTTTTCGCAACGCCGGAAAGTGGTTAATGATGAAGCAGAGAGTCTTCCTCTTGCCCTACCTATCGATTGTGCCTCTGGAGGTATTTGTGCCGGCATTTACTCACCTCATGAATCAAATGAGTAATAGTCGCCTTTACCGCGTTGTTCCCTGTCCTTGCGACTCGAATTTTTGTTTATTCTAGGGCGTTTTGAATCATGATCTCGACGGAATGTAACATCTACTCCTTTAAGGAAACGATTCATTCCGGCTCGTAACTTGAAGGGGCCTTCTGCCATACCACTTTTCCCGCCTTCTCCTTCGAAAACCAGTAGAGAGTCTGAAACGATATCTATGAAATACACGTCATGGTCAATCACAAACGCTGCTTTTTCATTTGATTCCATTGTTTTTCGAATTGCTTTAGCAGCCTGCATTCGAGCATTAGCATCCAAATGTGCGCTAGGCTCATCCAGCAGATAGAGATCTGCCTCTCTCCCCAGACAAATCGCAATAGCAACAGCCTGAGCTTCTCCACCAGAAAGGTTGCATACTTGCTTTGGCAAGAGGTCATCAACCCCTAAAGCCCTAATCACATTTACACTATATTCTCCGCTTCGCCACTTGGTTCCTACCTCTGAATCAAGCCAAGTCTGAACATCACATTCCATATCTGTATCTATATGTTGAGGCTTGTAAGAAATAGATGCGTCTTCAGTTACCCATCCTGCATCGTATTCGTGTTCACCCGCTAATATTTTGATCATTGTTGACTTACCAGTTCCATTTGGACCTACTACTCCTACAACTTCAGATTGGTGTACCTTTCCATCACCCGTTTTAAGATTGAAATCTCCCAATTTCTTCTCCAAGCCACCCCATGTAACGACAGGGTTGCCAAGCTCATTAGAGCGATCGTTATGGGCTTTGAATTTGATTGGTTTGTCACGAATCCTGACATTTTGTTCGACTAAGAATCCATCAAGATACGCATTAATCGCCTGTCTTGTAGAACGCGCAGGAGTGAATATTCCGAATGCTCCTTTTTTACCATATACAATATGCACCAAATCAGCAAGTACATCGAGTACTGCAAGGTCGTGTTCAATTACAATTACTCTGGAACTTTCGGACAACTCCTGAATGATTTTGACGATCCTCATTCTCTCGTGGATATCTAAGTATGAAGAAGGCTCATCGAAGAAATATACATCCGCTTTCTTCAGCAAAGTAGCACATATTGCAACCCTTTGAAGTTCACCTCCAGACAACTGATCAAGATTTCTTTCTAGTAAATGACCAATTCCAAGTTTTGTAATCATCTCTTGGTAAACCCCTCTTTCATCTACAGAAGTAAGTAATTGTCCAACTCGGCCCTTCACTGCTTTTGGAATGTTATCGACATACTGTGGCTTTAGAGCAACGGTTACGTCCGATTCACTCACATCGACTAGGAAATCCCTCAGCTCTCCACGAGGTAAAGTTTCTATGACATCTTCCCACCATAGTTCATCAGCTTCAAAATCTCCAAGGTTTGGAATTATTGAGCCATTTAGAATATTGAACGCTGTTGACTTGCCCATACCATTTGGGCCCAGTATTCCGACGACTGATTCTCTAGAGGGAGTTGGTAATCTGAATAATCTGAATCCATTCGATGAATATCTATGAATCAAGTCTGTTTTCAATTCTGCAGGCAAATTAACTACGACTACAGCGCCACCTGGGCAGTGTTTTGCTCTAACAAAACAAGGAGGGCAGGCGGTTTCCAAAATTTTGAATTTGTCACCATTCATTTGAATGCATTCAGCGCCACAAGAGCCTGACCATTTCTTTAGGTAATCATACGCTTCGCTTTTTGGCTTGCATTTTTCTTCAATGAGAACTGCAATTCGCATATCTTCCCCTCCACTCAGTCGTTAAATCTAATGTTCATCAATCAGCCGGTAATTATGGCAAAATAGTGCCATTTAGCAATGAACGTCGATCTTGCCAATGGCAAGATAGTCTCAAACAAGTCCCTTGACGTGTTCGTGTCCACGAATCAACTTGGTAGTGCACGGAGTTGGGAACTTCATGCTAGCCTTACGTAGAGCATCTTTAGCCACTAGGTAGTGTTCTGGAGTAAACTGTAGAGAAATAACTCTCTGGCCACGCTTGACTCTAGCTGCTGTTCCGACATTCTTTCCGAATGCACAACGCATACCTTGAGAAACACGGTCAGCACCTGCACCGGTAGCCTGCTTGTTTTCACGAAGAACGTGATGAGGGTAGGTGTGGATTCTAAGTGCGTAGTTTTGTGCACCAGCTACTTTTCTGATTGTAGAGTTGGAAATAACACGGGCTGCTTCTAATGCAGTGTGTCTAATTTGGCAGGACTCATCAGCGATGAGGTTCAGTTCCATCAGGAACTCTCCTGTCTCCGCAGCACGGCGGTTTCCAACGTGGAATTGCATAATTCTGTTGTTTGGAACACCACCAATATACTTGCGTCGAGTATATGCAGGACCTTTGAGTCTGCGGTACATCTTTGCGGGCTTACGTGCCATGCTTGATACCTCCGGGCGAGTTTGCGACCCACCGTCCCTATATGACCATACCGATGTAATTCAATCAAGTCCCCGAAGGGGAAAGGTCATGGATGGAGCGCTCTTAGGGGAGTTGATGTCAGGCTGGAGAAGGCTCCTTGAAGAGGAATCTGAACACCAGTGGTTATCGTTTGCTGCATTTAGTATTATTGTGATTATTGGCGCTGTGCTAATCGATTGGTCTAGTGACTTGTCGGGAGTTCATGACGGCAGCACTCTAGATGTTGACGGCATTGTAATGGACTCTACTGGCGATTCAATTCTTTACCAGGCAGATGATGGAATTAGAATAACCTACGATGAAATGGAAAATAATGCTCAGTATGCCACTTGCCTTGAAGAATATGGTGACATGACACTCGCTTGCTTGGGCACTGAAGGAATGCTTGGTTTCATCGGAGATGGAAGCCCCGATTGTGACAATAATTGGTGTCAATTCCCTATCGGTGAAAATATTACTGCAACCCAAGTATCTGGCAAAAACTTGGCCATTCTTATGGTTGTCCAAGATGGCACCAGTGATGCTTTAGCAGCAATGTGGTTTGGAGAATCTAACCCTGAACCTGTAATTTCAGACCATGAAGGAAATATGCACCTTGATGTTATGCTTCCAACAGAAGACGGTTGGCTAGTAGGCGGTTCTTGGCAAGCACCAGCAAACTGGCTGGGATCTAATCCAACCTCGCCACCAATGTATGAATTGGTTCTGCACGTGACTTGGGATGGAACAAACGCACCTGCCATTGAGATTGTTCACATGGGCAATGAAGGCGCAATTCATGGCCTCTTCGCTACAAATGAAGGATACATTGCAACAGGGACTTCTGACTCAATTTCAATAACTGACGGTGAAGTTACTTCACTAGGAATTTCCAGCTATGCTGCTGTCGGAGATAATAATGGCGATGTCTGGCTATTCGGAGGAATCGGTTCTAACACTGTAGTAATCATCTCAGATTCCGAAATAAGCATTGAAAAATTACCAGAACCTCTTGGAATTTTGCCGTCTTATGTCACCTGTGATGAAGATGGAATGATTTCAATTCATGGCACTGACAATTCTGATAGCCCTTCTGCATTGTCTATAGATAGCAATGCTCGCAACTCCTTTACAAGCTTAAGAGGAATCCTAGATCTAGGATTCATGTTAGTTTCAATCCTAATATTTTCAATCATGGGATGGAATATTTTCGAGGCTATCCGTAAGGGAGAAGTTTTCTGATTCATTTACCATTCATTCGGCAGGAATGAATGATTATCAAGGGCATCATTTACGAACCCCCTTCAAGGTGTGAACACCCTAGCGCAAGCAATGGATGTGTCCCGATGGCGAAAAGAGGTATGATGGACCAATATATGGACATCAAAGCAGAACATCCAGATTCTGTACTATTTTTCCGAATGGGTGATTTCTATGAGCAGTTTCATGATGACGCAGTTGTTGCTTCAGAGGTCTTAGGCCTAGCTTTGACAAGTAGAGACAAAAAGGCATCAGAACCAATTCCTATGGCGGGCTTTCCTTGGCATGCACTAGAGGATAATCTACGACAGATGCTACAATCTGGGCACAAAGTCTGCGTAGCCGAACAGGAAGAAGAACTCAGAGAAGGCGCTAAGTTACTCGAAAGAGTAGTGACAAGAATATACACGCCTGGTTCGCTATACGAAGAAAGTCTGATTGGAACTGATGATGTTGCAGGATTGGCGGCAATATCACTCAAGGCAGATGGAGTAGGCCTTGCGATTCTGGATGCATCTACGGGACATGTTTGGACTGTAGAGCACCGAGGGGATGAAAGATGGTCTAGACTTCTGGATGACTTACTTCGAAGCAATCCAAGAGAGTTGGTCTTCTCGCCAAGAGATGCTGAACGAGAAGAAGTTAGGAATGTAATTTCACAAATCGACGGAGTCACACTTTCTCAACATACTTCATCGCGTAGAAAGGGACAAGATGCTCTCAAAAAGATCCTTGAAGTCGCGGATTTAGGACATATTGACCTTGGAGATTCACCTCTGGCCATGGATGCTGCTGGGCTGGCAGCAGATTACCTAGCAGCCATGCATATAGTTGATTCAATCGATTTTAGAGAAATCGAAATCATGCGTCCTGAAGGAAATATGATCCTTGACCAAACTACACTTCGTAATTTGGAGCTTACTCAAACATTGGCTGGAGAAAAGGAAGGATCCTTACTAGGAGCTATTGACAAATGCCGTACTTCAATGGGCAGAAGGACGCTCAAACACTGGCTCTTACGCCCTCTGGCAAATAAAGACAAAATTGTTGAAAGACAAGATGCAGTAGCATCTTTGGCAAGATCATCTAGGCGTTTAGACGACTTGCGTAATAGCCTCAAAGGATTGAGAGACATGGAGAGATTGGCAACTCAACTTTCCTACAATCGTTCTGGAGGACGCGACCTAGTTGCAATAGGTTTAGCACTGGAAAGAATGCCTCGTTTGAAGGCACTCTGCATGGAAGTAGATGACTCTTTACTTAGCAAATTGTCTGCAGACCTAGACGTTCTAGAAATGATGAGAATTGATATCCAAGCAAATCTCAATGATGTACAACCTCTCTCATTGCGAGATGGTGGAATAGTCAGAGAAGGTATCGACGCTAAACTAGACGAATTGAGAAAGGCCGCTGCGGTGGGTCATAAATGGTTCAAGGATCTTGAGATAAAGGAGAGAGCTAGATTAGAGATACCTTCCCTTAAAGTCAGGCATAATCGACAGATTGGGTGGTACATAGAGGTAACAAAAACACACCTGTCTAAAGTTCCAGAAGAGTGGAATAGACGACAACAAATGACCAACGGCAACCGTTACGTTACAGAAGAATTAGTTGAGTGGCAAGACAAACTCGTTACCGCTGATTCTAAAGCCAACGCAATCGAATATGATATGTTTAGAGACCTCAGAGATAGGTGCAGAGAAAGGTGTAGAACCTTAGGAATGATTAGTTCCAATGTTGCACAAATAGATGTTTTGCAGTGCTTTGCTGAGATTGCTAGAAACCGTTCTTGGACAAGGCCTTCAATTTTTGAAGATGAAAGATTGGTTGCCAAAGGCCTAAGGCACCCGGTTTTAGAGGCTCAAAGTGGGTTTGTCCCCAATGATCTCAGACTTGACAAAAAGCGACGTTTCCTATTGATTACTGGCCCAAATATGGGGGGTAAATCTACCCACTTACGCTGTGCTGCGCTACTTTCAGTTTTAGCACAATGTGGCTCTTTCGTTCCAGCAGATAGTGCACAAATAGGATTGGTTGACAGGATTTTCACTAGAGTTGGAGCTTCTGATGATATTCGAAGGGGCCGCTCAACATTTATGATGGAAATGATGGAAGTAGCTCATATTTTGAAGAGGGCGAGCGATAAATCACTAGTGCTATTGGATGAAATCGGTAGAGGAACTTCTACTTTCGATGGATTATCTATTGCTTGGTCGGTGACTGAGGATATCTGTAAACGAATAGGTGCAAGGACACTTTTCGCAACCCATTATCATCAATTAATCGGATTGGAAGGTGACGCAGAAGGTCTAGTAAATGTGCACGTCCAGGTTGCAGAATCTGACGGTGAGTTGAAATTCCTTCATACAGTTTCAGATGGACCTTGTGACGATTCTTATGGAGTGCAAGTAGCTGCTTTGGCAGGTCTTCCGAGGCATGTTGTTGAACGTTCCAGTGACCTTTTAGGATTCTTGGAGCGACAAGCACAAGGTGCCAAGGCTGGAGAAAAGGGCGCACCTACTGCCAGAAATGCAGGTCAGTCTTCTTTGATGGGATTTGTCGGACAACCGCAAGTCAAAGTCGAGAAAGATGCATTGGGTGAAGCATTAAAACAAGCAATATCAAGCATTGACCCGGATACTCTGAGCCCAAGACAAGCTCACGATGCTCTATATGAACTACTCAAATTAATGGAGGATGAAAAATGAATCAACCATCTAGAATAAAACAACTAGATGACCGAACTATCGGACATATTGCCGCGGGAGAAGTTGTTGAGAGACCTGCCCAGGTTGTAAAGGAATTAATCGAAAATTCCATCGATGCTGAATCATCTCGCATTACCATTGAAATTGAGCGTGGAGGATTTGATTTAATCAGAATAACAGATGATGGCTCAGGTATTCACGAAAATGACTTGTCTCTCTCCCTTGATAGACATGCAACTAGTAAACTGTCTAATGAGAAAGATTTAGCCGCAATTGGGACTTTGGGATTTAGAGGTGAAGCATTAGCCAGTATAGGCATGGTTAGCAAACTCTCAATATCAAGCAGACCTCAAGGTAATGAAGGCCGAATAATCATAATGGATAATGGAAACAAAGGGAAAATCGAGCCCGTAGGAATTGCAGAAGGAACCTCAATTGAAGTTTCTCATATATTTGCTAATCAACCTGCAAGGCTGGCATTCCAGCGTCGACCCGCTACTGAAACAAGTAAAATCGTCGATGTTGTGGTCTCGCACGCAATAAGCCACCCTGAGGTTGGTTTCAGATTAGTTAGCGATGAAAAAACGATTTTGGAAGTACCTGCTGTAGATGAGATGGAAGATCGTTTGTACGACATTCTAGGAAGACAAGCAGGAAAGATGATTCCAATTTCAGCGCCACCAGGCGATTCAGATGCGCCTGGTGAGGAAAAATGGACAGGTTGGGTCTCTACTCCTGATATTACTAGAGGGAAAGGCGATGAGATTCATGTTTTGATTAATGGGAGGCCTGTTGCTGCTCAGCCATTTTTGCAATCGATTAGAAGAGGATATCGTACTAGATTGATGCAAGGTAGGCATCCAGTAGCAGTTCTACTTCTTGATTTACCAAACGATGAAGTAGATGTAAACGTACATCCTACCAAGCGAGAAGTCAGATTAAGAAATTCGTGGAGAGTGTTGGAAAGACTTGAACGTAGTATTGCATACACTCTCGAATCTACTCCAACAGAACCTGAATCGAGTGGAGGAATAACTGGAATTACTTCATTAGCCCCTCAAACTGAAGAAAGAAGAGTCGTCGAGAAACCTGCGTGGGCACAAACTGCACAAATTTCGCTCACTGGAGACAAGCCAGTTGAAATCAAGAAGGAAAAGCCACGACCTATATCGCAGTCTGAAGCTTCTCAAACCACTATTACTGGAATCGAAGCAATCGCCCCCGCTTTATCGATTGGAGAAAGAGAATTACACAGGCATGCGGGATGTGGGCAAACAGAAGATATTGACAACACTGAACCCCTTGGACCTGTGATAAATGACCTCCCTGTAATGGAGCCTCTGGCACAATTTGCTGATTCATATATCCTGGTTCAGGCCGAGGAGGAATTATTGCTAATCGACCAGCATGCTTTGCATGAAAGAGTGCGATATGAGAGATTGAGGCATAATGATAGTCTATGGCAGGCTCAGGAGAGAATTACTCCTGTGTCATTAGATCTTGATGCTAGACAAATTGCAAGATTAGAAGCGAGAATAAATGATTTGAACGACATAGGTTTCGTAATAGAAAAGAAGGCTGCTGGATTTTCTATAACTAGTGCCCCTGCTCTACTATCTGCAAGCGAATTAGAACCATTCATACATGATATTTTGCTGGACATGAGCGAGGATGGAGCACCAATAGAGACCATCGAACAGCGCAAGGACCATCTTGCATTTCTCAATGCATGCAGAGGTGCAGTAAAAGCAAATGAAAAACTAAATTTGTCTCAGATGAGAAGATTGCTTGATGACATGCGTAGAATCCCAAACCCTTGGGCTTGTGTACATGGAAGGCCAACAGCAATGAGGATTCCATTGAATGCTCTGGATCACCATTTCGGGCGTCACGGTTGAATTTTGAGATTCAGACCAAGACTGACTAGTTGCTCTAGGAAAGAAGGCCATGCCACTTTGTGTAAATTAGCACCCTCGATCACTCCTCCACATATTGATGCCAACAGAACCGCGGTCATCTGAATTCGATGATCACCATATGTCTCAACTATGCCCTTAGGTCTAATCGGTTGTTGGCCGCCTGGAACTGTAATGCCATCTTCATTGATTACGGATGTTATCCCAAACTTAGATAGCAACTCTGCTGTTTTCGTAATCCGGTTCGATTCCTTGAAAGCTGCATGTTTGGCTCCACTAATTGTTCCACCTTCCCCTAAAGCAAGCCATGCGGTCATTGGAGTGATCAAATCGTTAGAATCGCGAAGGAATTTATTTTCCAAGTCATGCCCAATTGTNTCGGAANCNTCNGGNCCATTCTCAACTCCTAATCCCGCTAATTTAGCAAAAGCCATCATTGAAGCATCAGATGGAATGACTACATCGGGACAATTAACAATCCATGGNTCTCCAGGTTTTGTTGCACCGGTCTTTTGACATAAATCCCAAGTTAATTCTGAATGCTTTCGAGACACTGCATCTCCTTTTGTACCGATTGTGAATCCATTTGTACGTGGAGACATAAGCATCAATGCGGAATGAAATTGCGATGTTTTTGACACATCAATTATGACTGATTCAGCAGAGAATGGGCCCTTCAATTTTAGAGGATATTCCGATTCATTTGAATAATGCTCGACATTAATATCTAAAGAGTCTATAAGTTGTAAGGAACTCCTTGCTCGTAGACTTGCGTCGCCATCAAGAGTCACTGGAAAGTCACATGTAGCTGCTTGGGCAATTAAAAAACGAAGGGCGGTCCCGCTGTTTTTACAATCCAAAACACCAGTTGGAGGTTTGAATTTGCCACCTGTCATAACTAAACCGTCCCAAACTATTCCCAACTTAGTCAAGCAATCTATCATCGCTTGAACATCTTCTCCAACCTCCCACATCTCGATCTTTGTTGGAGATTTATCCATGCTTGCGAGTGTTAACCAACGCATTGAATGGCTTTTCGATGGAGGCAATTTCAGCGTACCTGAAAGAATGCTTGGCTCAATTTCAAGCAAATCTCTTCCACCGCTTTCCTCATTAGATTCAGGCATTAGCACCCCTCCCGTAATATGAGCCAAGAGGCACTAGGAGAAGAAGGCATCCAATGCGCACATTGAAGTGCGTCTTTGGAGTAGCACTAACATGGTCACAGATACGCTAAATCGGCCTTTGCGTGACCTAAGGATTTCACTCACAGATCGTTGCAACATGAGATGTCGATACTGCATGCCCAGGGAACATTTTGATTCGCACGAATTCCTTGCAAAAAAGGAAATACTATCCTATGAAGAATTGACTACAATAGTGGAGTCGCTTGTTCCTTTGGGATTGACTAAGGTGCGATTAACTGGTGGCGAGCCTTTGTTGAGGAGAGACGTTTGTTCATTCATCGAAATGTTGCCCAAGGAACTAGATTTGGCAATGACAACCAATGGAATTCTTCTAGAGAGATTCGCATCAGACTTAGCTTCTGCTGGTTTGAATCGAGTTACAGTTTCACTTGACGCCCTAGATGTTGAAACATTCCAAGCAATGGGTGATACAAATGAAACTCCAGAAACAGTGCTGCGCGGCATTGAAGCCGCAAGAATGGCTGGACTTTCGGTAAAGGTCAACACTGTCATTCGGGCAGGATACAACGAGCATTCAGTCGAAAAAGTGGCAGAGAGGTTCGTAGGGACCGATGTAGTAGTTCGTTATATTGAATTCATGGATGTTGGTGAGACCAATTCTTGGAATAATGATGAAGTGATAACTGGTGAAATGATGAGAGAGATGTTAGAGAATCTGCAACCTGTAAAGCCGAATCATGTTGGAGAAGTTGCGAATCGATACATTAGAGGAAGTCAAGAGATTGGATTTATTGAAAGCGTTTCAAAACCATTCTGTGGAGATTGTAATCGTGCAAGAATCAGTGCCGATGGTTCGCTATACACTTGCTTATTCGCATCTAAGGGAAACGACCTGAAATCATTACTCAGAATGGATGCAACAAAGCAACAAATCTCAGAAGCGGTCAGAAGTATTTGGTCACAAAGAGATGATGCCTATTCCCAAACTCGTGGCGAATCGGTAAAGGAAAAGGTAGAGATGTCATTCATTGGCGGTTAATCAGAAATTGGCAACTTAATCTTAGCCAACACTGTATTGCTTCCTTTGTCCACTAATTGGAAAATGTGGTTTCCTGAATCGCATTCAATTTCTTCACAATTAATTACGAAATAATCTCCTTTAGTGATTGACCATCCTGCATCTCGATCATGAAATGAAATATTTGAGCCAACTGTACCATAGACATCTGAATCGTCAACAAAACCATAGTGTTCTTTGATACTCTGTCCTGTTTGATTGACTATTGACCATTCAACCTTTGATGGATCCAGTGATTGATCAATACTTGTAATTGAAACAACATGATATCCATTCGAAAGTGCCCGTACAGACACTGAAGCTTTCGGATCTGCCTTTTCTACCGTGTCAAGCGTTGTTGACATCATAACGAAAACCATACTTGATAGTAGAACTGTGATGGCGAGTAAAAGCACAGTAGCGATGACTGGGCTTACCGCTTGGTCATCTCGGTGCATGTCTACCCCTTGCATACAAATCACTTGAATCAACCGCTTGTAATTTAGAGATTCTATCGGATTTTAGCAGTTTTGATTAATTTCAGATTACCCAAAACATACGCCGACAAGTTACAGCTCTCCATATAATCCCCTTAGTTAATCGGTTAAACATCAGATTCAGAATCCAATCGGGTAATCTGAATAACATACTTCCAATTTTGAATGAACGCTTAGAATTACGCATAACTTTACCCATCTGCTTTTTCCATCTTTTCTCGTATTCTTCGAGTGGTATGCCTGATTTGAAATGCTCTGCAATAACTTGTCCAGCGATTCTTCCTCCGATCATCGCAATCGTGATACCTGCTCCATTTGATGGCAATACCATTCCTGCAGAATCGCCTACAAGCACATAATTGCCTTTGACAAATTTCTTTATTGTTCCAGACATTGGAAGAGAACCTGCTCCATTGAATGTTATATCTCCGTCATATTTTGAAATGAAATCATCTGTATATTGATTCAAGGTGCGACCTTTAGAAAAACTTCTCTGAATTCCTAATCCGATATTAGCCCCACTTGATTTAGGGAACATCCAAGCATAACCTCCAGGAGCCATAGAACCGAAATGGAGTTCTACTGCATCGCCAAAGTCACCATCCATCAGTGCAAATTTAACAGGTATTTTAGTCGATTTTTCTGTCCAATAATCTCTCCTTATTGGCCCGTTATGCCCACCTGCATCTACGATTATCTTGGCTGAAATTATTTTTCCATCTCGCAGAATTACCGAATTTCCTTCGACTTTAGAGACTCGTGTGCCGACCAAAAACTCTGCTCCAGATTCTTTTGCCAAATCGACCAAAAACTCGTCATGGACAACCCGATTTAGCACATAGCCATCGAAATCAAATTTCAATGGTTTCCCTGATGGCGGAACTAAATGCATTTTCGTTGAACGGCGAGATATTGCAGATTTAGGAGTTCTAAACAGATCATCCATATCAGGAACATCAGGGCACAGCCTTCGCATCTCGTCATTTGTTGGAACTAATTCTCCACATTGTAATGGAGTTCCAATTGGGTCCCTACCATCTACAACCAACACTTTGGCACCGCCTAATGCAGCATACCTAGCAACCGTACTACCTGCGGGACCCCCGCCGATTACGATTACATCGTGGTCAAATTCTCCTGACAAATCAAAACCTCACTTGTGCCGATTCTTTATCAGTTCGACTAGATGTTTAAGCAATTGCTTTGCATCACAATCTTGGAAATAATCCAAATTTAACATGGCTCTTTCCAAGTGGTTTTGGATCAAAATCTCTGTGTAACTGAGGCTGTCGCCGAAGTTTAGCAAAGTGATTAGTTCATCGAATAGTGAATCCTCAAAATTGTGAATGATTTCTGCAAGGCGTGCTCTTTGTTCCCCGTGAAGAATAGTTAGAGCGTGAATTATTGGCAATGTCATTTTTCCTTCGTAAATATCTGAACCTCGAGGTTTGCCCATTCGCTCATCTCCTCGGATATCCAACAAATCGTCTACTAATTGGAATGCGATACCGATCTGCATCCCGAATTCAAACAATTTTTCACATGCCTCTTCGCTAGCTTTTGCGATTAATCCAGCACCCTTACATCCTGCAGCGAATGGTCCTGCTGTCTTTCCCTTGACGATTTCAAGATAGTCTTCTGGAGTGGTTGACAAGTCAAGAATGTGGTCGATTTGAGTGAATTCTGCACTTGCTAATCTTGAACAATAATGCGCCATTACATCGACAACAGCTTTGTCATATCTACCCCCTAGACCGAAACCTTGTGAAAATAACCAATCCCCTGCTATAATCGCTTTTGCCTGTCCAAATTTTGCATGAATTGTATCTTCACCCCTACGAGTTAAAGATTCATCATTGATATCATCATGAACCAAACTCGCGGTGTGGATAAATTCGTTAGACATTGCAAACGGTATAATTTCATCCAAGTCTTCACCTTCTGCTAATTCATATGCCAACATCACCATGATTGGCCTAATTCTTTTGCCACCAGCCATTACAACCTGACCAGATACAGCAGCAACTTCACCAAAAACGGCAGACTGCTCATCGATGATTGATTCGAGATTGGCATTAACCAAATCTCTCATCTCGTCAATCCTGTCGAGTGCCGCATTGTCCTCCATGGAACCCCCCACAAGGGTCGCCTTCTTAACGAGTGGCGGACGCCCCACGGTTGCCGGCAACTGCCGGCCGAGGTGATTGGATGAGTGAAGAAGACCGCTTTGAGATACTAATTTGTCCCGAAGCTGGAGACGGAGTTAGCACTCACGCTCAGAAATTCATTAACAGTTCACCAGACGGCTTAGATTTGGTAGCAAAGCAGGTTCCGCACCTTGATACAGCCATTGATTTGTTAATCGATGGGCATGGAGATATCGTACCAGTTTCTGGAGAATGGTGGTTTGATAAACGTATCAAAAATCTATCAGCCAGCTTAGTTTTGCCAAGAAGAGAACCGACACGTGTTTTAGTGGGAGAAGATAAGCCGGAATATATTCCAAAAAATGGAGTAATTATCGCAGATTGTGAAATTCTAAAGAGGCAGATGATTCGCTCAAGAAAGGATCTAGACGTTCAGTTGGCCGATGATTTGGAAGGAATTCCAGATGATTTGTTTGAAAGAGTGGAATGGCTAGAGGACCTGAGGGGCAAAGGAGAAATTGATGGATTTATTACCACTAGAACACTTCATTCTTCACTCCCATCTAAGCCTAGAAGGCACACACTAGGTATGCAAAGGCAAGATGACGTAAGGTCAAGATTCATTCCTGTTCCTTTGGAAGGATATACTGTTCTACTTACAAGAAAGGATTTTCCGGCATCTAGGTTCTCCAAGGTCATCGATGCTGGAGCAGCACTGTCTTTGCGACTCGAGTTAACAGTTCTGGATAGCATTGAAGAGAATCTAAGAGATAAAATCGGATTGATTGTCGAACAAAGGAAAGTTCGATCTATTCTACAAGATGTTGGAAACAGAGGTAAATCCCTAGGCTCAGAAAATCCTCTAAAGGAATGGAAAACGTTCTCGGGAGGCGATGAACATCAAGGCCCGAAAGATTCTGAACCAAGGATAGATATCATCCTGGAAACAGTGAGCAGAGACGGTACTGTAACTACGAGTGTTGAAAGGATATTTCCTCTCGAAGAAAGCCATTCCGGAGCTCAAAATCTAGTCTTTAATTGGCAACAGATTTTGAAAATTGCAAAGGAAACTCCTGAAGAGGAAAAACGCGGAAGAATGAAGCGGTTGATGGACGAATACATCGATGAACTGGTAAATGAAGGAAGATTATCAGAGGATAGAATTTATGCTCCTCTGTTTAAGGAAGAAGATCATATCTAATCTTCCGAGATTTCTTCCCCAGACAACTCTCTGATTTTTGCTCGACATTTTTCGATGTTTTCTGGACCTCTGTCATCACCAGCAAGAATCAAATCATATCCATTGTTTGACAACTCTCTTTGAAGTTCGATCATTTCGATTGGAGCGTTCGCATCTACTACATCTGAGATTGATTCATCTATTTCACGGGCAGATGCTTCCCATGAGCCAGATAATTTCAGTAAATCCTTCGTCATTCTCTCGATAATATCAACAGCAGAAGGTGGTCGAGCCAAAGCACCTTGGATTCGATTTACTGCGTCAAGGTGTAAAGAGCGCAACTCTCCTAACCTATTTGCAGCGCCTATAATTTGAGTTACCATCAGTTCTCTATCGCCGTATTTAACGAGTTTTTTCTTGGCTTTCTCCAATTCTTTTTTGATTTCAGAAGACCCAGCAATTATTGCATCCTGGATACTTGCAACTTCATTCAAAATCGATTGGATGGATTCTACTCTATCACGCATTTCTTCTTCCAGCCGTACCTCTTCTCTACGAAGATCATGTCTGACTGTTGTGATTATGCCAGATGCTAATGCAGTGGCCTCCTTTAGAGAGGTTTTGGCGGCTCTTTCATAACGCCCCATTGCTCGCCCTCAAATAGTGTCAGCACCAGCACCGTTTCAAGGTGTTGATTTCGAAGTACTGTTTTTGGCCCCGTAGGGGCCTAGAGTTCGTAAATACCCCTCAGAATGTGCCTTTTGAGCATCTGAATGAGGTGTAACCTCAAATATGGAGAGGAGTGGAGGGACGATTAGAGGTATGCGAATGGATGAGAAGCAAACCCTACTTTCCGAACTCCATCAGGCAAGACTTGACCGCCTGAAAGAGATTTGTGCTCAGCACGGAATTTCTAAAAATGGTTCAGTTGAAGTCCTGCGTGCAAAACTAATTGCGGAACTAGTTTTGGATGAATGGGATTTCTCACCAGACAATATCGGTTCAATTTTGAATAATAACTTGGGTAGAGTTTTAGCCGTATTTGGGGTTAAAAAATCTGGTTCGATAAGAGAGAGGAGACAGCGACTCTTCCTACATCTAAACCATGATGCTAAGCAGTTGACCCCAGAAAAATTGGATTCGCTGTCTCGTGACCAATTACACGAATTGTGTTCCAAACTAGACTTGCCAAGGTCTGGAGCTAAGCAAGCTTTGCTAATGCGAGTAGCAGGAGTTTTGACATCCCAATCCGGAGCATGGGGAGTTATCAAAAAGAGTCTGCGTCGGCCTCGGGGAACCCCTAAAGTGATTGACATTCCATCACCAGGCGACGAGGAAAACCTTCCAAAGCCGGCTTTGAAGCCAATTCCTGTTGTACAAATACCAATTCCAGAAGTACTAGAGCCAATTCCTGTTGTGCAAATACCACTACCTGAAATTTCTGAATCTGAAGATGATGGCCAAGATGAGGTTGAAATTATCGACATTGCACCTCAAACATTAGTAGATCCAACTCCAGTCGCTCCAGTTGTTGAATTAACCACTTCTGTGATTGAAATTGAAGGGCGAAGTGCAGAAATTGATGCTCTATGCAGAGACTTCCTTCTAGTTGGTTCAATAAGTGATTCCGAAGATGTCAACGCTTTCATCTCCAGTTTATCTGAACATGGATTCGCATTGAACGAATCCAATGCAGTTGATTATGTCAAATCAAGATTATATGCTCTTGATGAGATGTCTAAGGCAGAAAAGGATGCTATGCATTCTATGCCAAATTCGTGGAGAGAAAGAGAGGCTTTGCGTAAGTTCGAAGAGGCGAGGAGTATTCTCAGAGCAGCATTGCCTGAAATTATTTCTGAGCACAATGGCGAGATGGTAAAAGCTAGAATGGCATTTGAAGATAAAGCTAGGAACTTGAATCTCGATTTGAGATTGCCTTCCGTTTCAGGAAGATTACATGCTCTATTCGATTTGCAGATTTCCTTGGATGAAGAAATTGCAGCTTCAGACCCTAGAACCGCTCGTCGAACAAGAGTAATTCGCCTAATACAGCATGGAGCAATCCATTTGGGGGCTAATGAAAGGAGAACGCTTGACCGTCTAGAAAGAAATATCGAAGGATTCGAGCAACTAGTAGAAGCAATCCTTGAAAAATCAGAAGGAGTATACGGTGATGCTCAACAAACTCTTGTCATCAGATTCTTAGAAAAGAAAGGATATGAGGTAAATAACGCAGATTTACGCCCTAGAATAGTGGCGGCTGCAGGAGTTGTTGGTGCAGAATTAGGACACATTGCACCAAGTGAGATCCCTAGATTAGCTCCCGGAATTAAGGTAAGTGATACTGAAGTTGATTCCATTATCACCGATCTGAAAAGATTGGCTCAGCAATTCAAAGCAAGTGACAAGGCAGAAGATGCCGACGAAGAAATGGAACTAGCAGAATCTGTTGCAGATGCTGCACAAAGAGTTACATCTATGCGAGAACGAATCGACGGTGTCGACGACTTACTTGCCAGATTGAAACTTTCTCACGATTAACGTGAAGCGTAGAAGCTTTGGATTACTTTAGTAACAGTTTCAATATCACGTATATCTCTATTCAACAGGTCAGCAAGGATTTGTTCTCGCTGTTTAACATGCTGCTCAAACTGAGCAGGGGTTATTCCTGCAGCAGTACAAATTGTCTCCCTCATCTTTGAAGGAATACCTGTTTCCTCGATTTGTTCTGTTGCCGCATTATATTTCCATATGGCGTTCAGACGAGGTTTGTCACCTTCCATTCCTGCAACTTCAGCTACTTCTGTGATTTTCCTTGCGGTTTTACCGCCAACATACAGCCTTGCTTGAATAATAATCAAATCTAATCCCGTAAGCATGATTGGAGGTACATTCATTGGAGGATTAATCATCCTTGTAATTGTCTCCATTGCAGTATTTGCGTGAAGTGAACCGAAGGAGCCATCGTGACCGGTGTTCATTGCAGTTAGCAGAGTTGCAGCTTCGCTGGAACGAACTTCACCCACAATTATTCTGTCAGGACGCATTCTCAAACTCGATTTAAGACAATCATTCATGTCGACTTCAGGAGTACCATCTGGCCTTTCTCGGCGAGTTTCCATTCTTAGCCAGTGGTCATGGTAGACCTGCAATTCAGCAGTATCTTCTACTGTCAACAAACGCTTGTGCCATGGAATATACATTCCTAAACAATTCAAAGTTGTGGTTTTACCAGAACCTGTACCACCTGCGATAACGAAGTTGGCAGGTCTGCTGTCCAAACCTTCAATCCAAACCCACATCATTGCTGCCAAGCGTACATTTACAGTGCCGAATTTGATTAAATCAATCATTGTTAGAGGGTCTTCTCGGAATTTACGAATTGTCAGAGTTGGTCCGTCCGGAGAAACAGGGGGTATGGTTCCATTTACACGGCTTCCGTCGGGCAATCTACCATCAAAAATTGGAACCATTCCCGGGCCATCTCCCAGAGGCACTGAAGTAAATGCTGCTATGTTTTTTGCAATTTCCAGCCCTTGTTGGTCATCAACCCAAACATTAGTCCTGCACATGCCATGGTCTCTGTGAGCGACCTTTACGCACTGTGCGCCCCCGTTATACATCACTTCTTCCAGATTATCATCTTCGAGAAGCACAGCCAGGTTACCGTAAGGATTTGGCTCCACTCCACCATCTACGTGATACATAGGAGAGGGGTGGTTTGACTCCATGTAAACTGTTACTCTTCCATACTGCTCGAGAATTTTTTCCATATTCTAACCTCCAATCACTAAGACTCCTACATGATAAATTGACATTGAAACCGCCATCCAAAGTGGAGCCCACCACAATGCAGAGCGCATTCTTCCAAGCATCCTTCCACTAACTGCAATCGCTACTAACGAAGCAGCACCAAAGAACAACGTGAATGAGGAATTGAATGAATCAAGTTGGAACCCTTGAGTTCTAGGTGCGAAAAGACCAACAATAAATGCAATCAAAAACGGTAATCCGACTGCTACGAACATAATAATTAGAATCGATCTCCCCATCAAATCTGATTCCCTACGATTCATTAAATCATTCAATCTTTCATAATCTCTGGACATATCAGAAAGTATGTTTTGCAACGGAGCGTCTTGTTCTATAGCAGTTGACATAAGGTGCATTACCCTTTGAACTTGTGATGAGCGAGATTTAGTAGCGAAGTTTGCAAGTGCTGAATCAAATGAAGACGCATGGCTCTCAGCAAGGGTCTCTTTCAACAACTTTCCAAGAACACCTGTATTTCTATCAGCCTCTGCCATCATAGCTTGTTGTAGACCAAGTCCAGCACCTAATGAATCCGATAGAGCCTCAAGCATTGCAGGCAAGTCATTCTCGATATTCCTCCTTCTGACTCTTTCAAGAATTGGAGGGATTCCACCAATAGCACACGCTATACCCAAAGTGATGATGAATAGTAACAGCGGGTCGTTTCTAAACATCTCCAGGATTCCAAATAACATAGATCACAACCCCGGGTCTTTAGTGTGAGCCTTTAGCCCAATCATTGCCATTCCTAACAAGGTCAGAAAGAGGCCCACGTTGACAATACTCATGATCATTCCTTGGTCCATTGGCCCGAATAATTCCTCAGCATCTTCCATCAATTGAGGTGCGATTCCAAGAATTGATAGAATAATTGGACCAATCATGCCAATAGAGAGTAGAGTTTCTGGAACGCCTCCTAATTCTTCGATGTACTCCTTTACATTCTCAGTTCGGCTTTCTTCCATTCGCTCACCTTGTTTTCTCAAGGTTTCGATAATGTCAGTATTCTGAGTCACGTTATTGAGCATTGTATTGATTACTCTCTTGTAGCCATCAGTCTCTGCTTTTTTGAGTAGTGCCCGGAGCTCTTTTTCTAGAGGACGGCCCTTGTTGATATTATCCATTAAGTTGGAAAAATCCTTTGAAATGATTCCATATCCACCTTGGGAAATAGAATGAATTGCTGCTTCCAATCCGACTCCTGAACCCATTAGAACGTCCAAAGTTCTGATAACATACAGAACCTCTCTGGACTCATCTAATGAACGCATTCAATCACCTCAGCGAATATCTTCAATCAATTCGAACTTGTATATTTTCTCTGAACCATCGTATTCGATTTTCCCGAACACGCATTTTACATCCCTTTCTTCGAAAGGATCGTGGATGTAAGGTTGACCGGAACGAAACATTTTCAGAATTTTTTTGTATTCTTCAAAATCCATTTCTCCACGTACTGTATAGATCGCAGATTCTGCTCCCTCATCGACTAAGTCATCACCTTCTCCGCCGTGTGTTACTGTTCGAGTAATTCTACGGGTAATTGCTACACTAATATCCGCATTTGGCAATCTTAGCCAGTCTGAACTTGAAGTTCCACTTGCCGGGCGAATAAAGAAATCTGTTCCTGCCATTGGCTCACCTGTGAACCAGTGAGAACGCGAATGGGACTTGAACCTGTTGGAGTATTCAACTCAATTCGTAATTTTGAACCAGCCAAACCTTGGTTCGTGAACAGAACCTTCCTCTGTTAGTTCATCCAGAGAAGATTCTGATGCATCTCTATCATGACCTCTAGCGGCAGCATTGGATAACAGTGTGTCGAAATCAACACCCTCTCCTTGATCAAGTCTGGAAATTAAATCTAGTAATACCTTCTTCAAATCAACCCCGTCTTCACCGCTACTTTCCTCATCACTGGCATCATTCGATTCGTCCATCTCTAAACTTGTTTGAGAATCAGGCACTTTGGGTTTCGACATAGTCGGAATCTTGTCTTCGGCAATATCCAATGAATTCATTATGTTGAGACGATAAGTCTCCAAATCAATTTCACCATAGTGTTCATTGGCAAGCAGTAAGCCTTCTCTCATTTCTTCAGGAATGCCTCCTGTAGCTAGCGCTTCAGCGCTTTTCTCAAGAGACGTGGCTTTTTCATGCATATCGATTCTTTCCAGCATACCCTCTGAAGCGGCCACTAGCCAGTTTCGATAACTTTCTCGAGTGATAATTGCCGCTTCTTCTGGCCTCAAACTTGTATAGACAGCACCCTCTTCATTCTGGAAATATCGTGCTTTTGCTGTCATCAATAGCATGATAGTCTCTCCATCATCGATTCTGGAAGATAATTGAATGGTTAATTCCCTCATAGACTCGGGAGCATAATCTCCTACTGAGAAGAAATGCAAACCTGAAGGATCTCTTAGTTGCCCCTGCCAAAGCGTAGAACCGTTGGATGTTTCTCGAGGATCTAATCTTTCAAGCATTCCTGCAACCACTACGCGGTTTACTTTTGCTCCAAGTTTAGTTATGACAAATAGTGGGTCAAATTCACCCGAGCCCTGTTGGCTCAAGGTCGAATCGCTAAATTCTGATGCTAGCATATGCCAAGCAGGCTGTCTTCTTACTCTTCTTGCAGGTTGCATCAAATCACCCCCCACTTGGCTCTTAATTCGGCAGCGGCTAGAACAGAATCCATCTCGATTAGTTCAACTTCATCAGATAGCAACATTGCACCTTGTTCATCGACAATAGTTCTGCCATTCGCCTTTAGTTTCTTACCAAGTAATAGTTCACGGAGCTCTTGCACAAAGGCCATAGTTCCATTCTCAACAATGTGAGAAGAGATTTTCTCCTGATTCATGCCAATCAATGATTCAGATGCCGATTTATTGATTATCAAAGATATCGTAGATTTACCGTCATCCAAAACCATACGTAATCTAACATCAGTTTCACCTTCTTGAGCACCGTGAGTTGCGCACTCGCCGTCTCTTAGTACTCTTCTGCACTCTGGACATCGCTTGATTAATCCAGAATCTTCTCTAATTGAAATTACATTACCAGTAGTGGAAATGCCCACTCTACTGGCCCCGGAAGACAAATCCTTGAGTTCGACTTCAACCACATTGTTCGCTAAATCAACATCATCTCCCCATGGCGGTGCTGCTAAAACCTCAATCTGTGATTCATTATCAACAGTAATGTCTGGAATTCCTTGCCAGGCTCTTACTCTCACTCCCTTGAATCTCACAACTACAGGAGTAGATTCGAAATCGAAAGGCGGCTCGAACCAAATTGAACATCGGCATTTGCCTGTAGGGTCTGCAACATCACCAGACCACACGCTCTTGGCTTCACCATCTCTTCCTTGAAAATCTCTCTTAATCATCTTCTGGATTTCTAATACAATTTCAACATCCCTTGAGCCATCTCTAAGATCTTCGATTCGGCTCACTGAGCGAGCCACTAAGTCTTCTGCAGAGGCGAAGTTTGAGTCGTGAAAAATCTCAATTTTTGAAGAACCGCCAATATTGATTTCAGGAGTATCTCTGAAAACTTTGATTTGTGCATTTTCGATTTTCAAAAGTGAGCCGACTTCATGATCAAATGATTCCCATGACAAGAATCCAATAGCACCTGTGTCATCTGCAATTCTACCTCTAACGATGTCTATAGAACCGGAGCCGTCTTTGCGATGAATTACATCCTTGCGCGAAGCTAATAATCTCCCAACAACAGTTACAGAGCCTTCTGATTTTATCGAATTGATTTCAACAGGTTCCCCTGGAGTTGATACAGTACGTACGCCTTCTCTGAGAACAACTACCCTGCTAGCTTGGTTTACATTGATGCTCATTCTACCTTGGTATTCGTTTACTGAAACGCCCTCGAGCCTTACTACTGCTCCTGGAGCAATGTTTGGGTTATTTCCCCAATCCTTGTATTCCCATCTAGTTCGGTTCCCGCCTTCAGACCATGGTTGGTCTTCAATCAAACCATAAGGTACAATCTTTTCTTCGCCTCNAACCATTGTAGTTCGAGGATTATGGGTAACTATTTCCACTTCGATTTCGATATTGCGATCATCAGCTGATAAATCGGACAGATTCTCTACTTTCTTTATTGGTAAAGATTGCCTCTGTGAACCAGATGATTGCTGATTGGATTGTACTGGAGAGCCTGTATCTGACTGGAATCGGCGCAAAACAGAACGCATAGCATCTTCAGGAGGAATAAGGAAATCCTTCTCATATCGAGCGAAAGCCTCTGCAACCTTCTCTGGATCTGCTTCAGGAACCTGTTTGATTACTTCCGAGACGTGTGCTTCATAGTTAGACATTAGAAACACCTCGACGGTCCAATTCTATTTCTGGCCCGTCGTAGGACGGGTGTTCGGGCTTTCGTGCTGGTTGGTTATGNTTAGTGGACACTCCCTTTCACCTCCGTGGAGTTTGTGTTCGATGGAGACGGTTCATGAAGATGTCTGCCAGATTCGCAAACTAGTGAAAGTAAAGCGATTAAGCAGGATTAATCCTCAAACCGTCCAACATCAGAACATCTGGGACATGCATTGAGCCGGTACTGTATGAACCCTTCCGTTTTGAAGAGTCTCCGAGAACTACTCTTCCAGACAGCGCTTTAGCCATATTTCCAGAAAAACCTGCTTGTGAAAGAGCTCCAATTACCTCTCCTCCTTCAACTCTCAAAATCGTAGAAGTAGTTACTGAAAAGTCGCCACTGGTAGGATTCGCAGTGTGTGCACCCATCACACTGTGAATGATGTAACCTTCTTCCATTTCTTCGACCAATCTATCTCTAGAATGTGTGTTAGATGATGATGAGAGAATCAAATCACTGCAGCCACAAATTGGAGGCGCTGTATGGCCGCCTCTGGATGCAGAACCCGTGGTTTTAGCATGGGATACTTTACCCTCTGAAACCAGTTTAGCAGCGTCTCGGGTTGACCATAACTCTCCAGTTAATCTGCCAGAATCTACAATCTTCTGAGTCCGGCTAGGAACGCCTTCATCATCGCGAGAACCTGAAGACATGCCGCCTTGCATCAACCCGTCATCGACCAATGAAAGGTGGTCTGCCATAACAATTTCATTCCTCTTGCCTGACCAAAACGACTCCCCACGTGCCAATCTTTCTCCTTTGATGGCAGAAGGAACAACAACTGAGAACAAGGGCGAAAAACCATCTGAAGTCATCAATACTGGACAGTCTTCTGTTTCTCCTCCGTCTATTTTCTTGCGAGTAATTTGAGACCAATGAACTGCTTTGTCTACGCAAGCGGTCAAATCTTTGAGCAAACCTCGTGAGGATTCTCCTTCGTATGAAGAGGTGAGATGTTCGTCTTCATCTATCGAAACATGAATTCCAATTCCGTGTGATGTATACACTCCACCGTCTTCAATTCCAGAACTGGTGACAATCGCACCAGCACCAGCACCTACGCCGATCCCCCCTCCGACTGCAACTGCTCTCGAATCTAGTTCAGCGACCCTAGTAAGTACTCGGTCACCTTGTTCGAGCAAATCCTCGGGACCCATGTCTAAAATGGCTTTATCCTTCATTCCTGAAACACTCGAAGCGGATTGATTNCCTGGTAATTCGAAACCTTCTATGGAAGGAGATTTTCTTGCAATCGAAAGTGCTTGTTGAATCGCCCTTTCAGCAGATGATGGATCTACAAGATGAGCATACCCATATCTTCCATCTTCTACTATCCTTATTCCAAATCCGCCTTCTCCTCCGCCTGAAGCCATTGAAATTTTACCGGCCTCGATATCAAGAGAATGGCCGTATCCTTGAGATGCAAAAATTTCCCATTCCCCAATGCCCGCACTTTCACAAGCATTACCGATCTTTTGCGCAGAATCCATCAAACGCTCTACTGCATCATCAGGAATCATATCATCCCACCAGTGCTTCTCTAATTCTCATCAGTGGCCCGCCGTCTCCAACAGGTACAGTTTGACCTTTACCGCAGAAACCAGGTGCAGCAAGATATGCATCACGGGTTAATCCGTCAACATTCTTCAAAATTTCAAGAGTCATTCCAGAAACACTGACGTCCCTAACAGGACGGGAAAGTGAACCATTCTCAATAATCCAAGCTTCCTGTGCTGCGAATTGGAATGAGCCACGTCCAGTATCGACCTGACCTCCTCTGCTTCCACAAGCATATACTCCAAATTCGATATCNTCTATCAACTCATCAAGGTCTTGATGATTCCCTCCTTGAATAACAGTATTTGACATTCTCACCAATGGATGATGTAATCCATCTTGAGCTCGAGCCCCACCATTTGGATCTAAATCATACCTNTGAGCAGTCTCTCTGTGATTGAGATATTCAGTAAGTACGCCATTGACAATCAGATTCTTNGGCCGAGTATCTACTCCTTCATCGTCAATTGGATAGCATCCGTAACCGCCACGCATTGTTGGGTCATCAACAACTGTGCAAATCTCTGAGCCTATTGTTTGGCCTAGACGGCCTTCTAGGCAAGAATCTCCAGCGGCTACTAAATCGGCTTCGCATGGGTGACCCAAAGCTTCGTGAATGTACACTCCTGTCAAATCCCTATCTGCAACCAGTGGCATTTTTCCAGAAGGTGCTCTTTCAGCACCTAACAATCTCAATGCTGAGATTCTCGCATTGCGACCCATTTCACCTAGGTCACAAGACTCGATTACTTCTAGCCCTCCTTCTCCNCCNTGCCTCATTCTATAGGAGACAACGTCGCTTCCATCTCTAGCAGTAACCATTCCGTTGATTAGACTCCTTTGGAAAGACCAAACTCGATTCATTCCTTCGCTAGTCATCAATTCTGTGTGAATATGTTCATCTGACCATCCAGTACTGGTTGAAACAATCTTCTCGTGATCCTTTGCTTCGTTATCTATTGCTAACATCATCTCAATCCTGGTATCTAANTCAGTATCTCTTACGTCTTTGGAACTCTTCCAATGAATTTCATCTTCGATGATAGGAACTTCAGCTAATCCAACTGCCAACTGTGAAGAAGAACGACGTGCTGCGACCGCTTTTGCTAAGCGCAGAGTTGGAGCAACTTGATCTACAATAGATGCGATGTCGCTGGTTGAATGAACGCCCCACGCACCATCAGCAAGGATTCTCATTGTTACTCCAACTTCTTGCCCAGGTATTGCTCTCTCTAGTTTTCCATCCTTCAAAGATGCAGTATTGGTTGTCTCGCTTACCAACCTTATCTCCGCATATTCTGCACCTAAATCTGTAGCATTATTCAGAGCCTTTGTGATTTTGTCTTCATCGAGCATTCTACCTCTTGAAAACAGTGAATCTGATTGTCGAGTAGCAACCACCATAACCACCCCGTGCAGTAGGTGCTCTTTCAGATTTACGAAGTTTAGCGTAAGTCAGCAAGATGAATATGNCCTATTGCACCATTCTCTGACTTTTCACCTTCTATGCCCATTCTTTCTGAATCGAATGACTCAAGATTAGGCCTACCTTCCAAGATTTCAAAACCCATTCTTTGAGCGTGCTCAAGATATAATTCATCGCCTGCCTGTCCTGAAAGGTCTACTATCCAAGCTTCTATGTCGCCTTGTAGAAGACCTGCTCGTTTGAAACTTGTAGAAATGTGATGAGTCCCCGAAAGTAATCTCATGAATTCACCATCAAGTGAGTTTGATTTCATAGAGTCGCGAATCTGATTTCGCNTCAAGACTTCATGTGCAACCCAAGCGTGAATATCACTTGCCAGACAATAGCCACTAATCAAAGCCCAATGCTCTGAATCTCTACTTTCAATCCAAGACATAACAAGTGACCTAGGGTCATCGCAAGGAGTGCCTAAAGATACTCTTCTGCATGGGAAAGGAGGGGCGGACACAGTTGCCGCATAACTTCCTCAATTTCAACCCTGACGCTCGCCAGGAAGCGGCTCGTCATCACTACGAGGAGGCTTTTTCGAACCACTTGTCGAAATCATTCTCACGGATTCCAGTATACGTTCAACTAATACTGGTCCCCATCCACGCCTAGATTTTAATTTATCAAGTTCAGCATTACTCATCGCCAACAAGTCCGCAGGAGTTCTAATTCCCATCTCTGAGAGAGTTCTAGCCCGATTACGTCCAACGTTCCTAACTTGGACTAATTGTAACAAGTCTTCCTTGCAACCCGCTCTAACTCTTGCACGAGTTAGTTCTAGTAGGCCAGCTAATTCTGCAACATATCCTAGGTGCTCTTCTGCGAAAACATCGTCTCGAAGCAAAACTTCCCTAGCAGCGAGCAATAGCCATCCCATTAGATCAGTTCGTGAATAAACATCGCCTGGAGTAACTCCCAATTCTTTCTCGATATCCCTTAGATCCCTCTCTTCATACCAAAACTCAGTGCACCAAGCGCTTTTCACCAACCCCATTGCTCTTTCATCAATCGGGCTTTCGATTAACAATTCATCTTCTACAAAGGCTGCCTTTTGCCTCAACTTGCTTCCAAAATCCAATTCACTAGATTTTGGCCACAAAGAAATGAAATCCGGTGTGGCAGCAACTAGGTGGCATAAGCTGAAACTGGTAACAGGTAGGCTCTTTCTAACAATACGCCTTACTGCTCTTCGCAAACCATCTAACAGAATATCTGCAGAAAGTGGATCTATGTACAACTGTGCGACCCTTTCTCCCATCGGAGTCGCTTCATACTCATTGTCCAAGGCCTCAGTCTCAAAGGAAAGAGATTCTTCGATGCTTATACTTGAAGCCCTTTGGAATCCAAATGTTGCTTCAGTTGGTTCACGAGACTTTTGCTTGGAGAAACTAACTCCTGATGCTGACTGGGCTGCATCTACCCAAGAAGGGGTCTCGTCATCCCAATTCTCTTCGATGCTACCTATGTTTGTTCTTCGAATAAAACGCTTCTCTACTAGCCATTTGAGCATCGAATCTATGTTTTCCTGCAGATATGAATTGGTCTGTGAGTGACCAAGATAAGTTCCAGAAAAGAATTCGCCAATCTTCTTCCTTGTGTTTAGCCCACCTGTTGCAATAGACGATAGTAAATGAAAACGCATAGCAGGTTCTGCTGCTAATTTTGAAGAGATATCCTCGACAGGACCGTGAATATATCTGTCAGCAATGTCATCAGCAACTTGTCTTGGATCTCCTCCTTTACAGGCAAGCCAAGCTTCTCCAACAGGGTCGTATCTAGGCCTACCTGCTCTTCCTAACATCTGTCTTACTTCCATTACAGGAAGAAGTCTGCTCATTCCATCTTCGAATCTCTTGAGGTCGCGAACCAATACTCTCCTCGCGGGCAGATTTACTCCTGCTGCTAGTGTAGGTGTTGCGCATAAGCAGTACAGAATTCTATTCTTGAATGCATTCTCAATTTCGCTCCTCTGGTTATGCCTTAGTCCTGCATGATGGAATGCTACGCCACCTTTAACACACTCCGCAAGAGTATCTCCCATAGCGGAATTTGAATTTCTTGACAGTTTCTCGGATAATTCTTTCAGCGNCGGAAGAACATCCGGATTATGTTTGGAGAGATACTTGTACATCCTCTGACTTAATTTCTTAGCCTCAGACTGCGCTGAGCGACGTGCTGCTACGAAAACAAGTAATTGGCCATCTTGTTCATACACATCACTTAATGCGGCCCAAGCAACATGACTTTTTGGCCCTTCCAAGGTACGTGGCGGCCCTAAATCACTATCCTTGCTTAGTTCGCTCTTTTGTATAGCCCTCGGTTCTAAATCTAATTCTGCAAGAGTTGCATACTCTAGGCTAACTGGCCTCCACTGGGAAACGATTAGGTCACTTTCTAACCAATCTGCTAGGTCTTGTGAATTACCAACTGTTGCTGAAAGNGTGATGATTTGCGCTTCTGGAAGCAGGTGTCTGATCCTGGCTAGGTTTATCTCCATAGTAGGACCCCTATGGCTATCATTCACTAGATGGAACTCATCAGCAACAACAACTGAAACTCTTCTGAGGACTTCGGATTTTGACCTCATTAGCGAATCCAGCTTTTCACTGGTGCAAACTAGAATGTCACAATCATCAATCTGCCTTGCTTCGTTCGGAGCATCACCAATCCCGAGGCCAATTTTCAATCCAAGACCCTCTCCAAGCTGTTTGAGTTCCTCAAGTTTTTCAGAAGCTAAGGCTTTCAATGGGACAATGTAAATTCCCCGAGAACCTACATTTCTAGTCATTATCTGATTTACCAAGCCCATGAATGCGACCAAACTTTTACCACTTGCAGTAGGAATGCAAAGCATAGTGTTCCGGCCTTCCAAAATAGACGGCATAGCCTCTGCCTGAGGTGGATGCAGAGTCTTTATCCCCCAATCATTTTCAATGAAATTGACGAAATCCTCTGGCAAACCGAGTCGTGAAACTGCACGTTCCGGCTCACCCATGGTGCATAGTGATAGTCAATAGTCCAAAAGGTAAGCGATTAAACAGCCGACACCCTCAAGTCCTATCTTGTATGTGGATGTAATATGAGCAGCGACGATGCGATGGTCGATGAGCGACTTTCCGTGTTTGATGACGAGCCTGATTTGAACGACTGGTTCGAAGTCATATGTGGTTCATTGATGGCAGTTATCGGAATTTTCCAATTGATTTCNCCTGGCAACCTTGTTGACCCAGATGTAATGAGATGGTTTGCCGCAGCAGTTAGCGTTTCTGGTCTTGTTTGGGCCGCACATGGACTGAAGGATATGGCTATCAAAGAAGTCAGAAAATCGATTGTAATCTTAGAAATGGGTTCTAAGCAGGGAAGCGTAGATTACGGATTGATTCGTGATGTTATTCTAAATCCAAATGCGTACACTGAATTCCTTGTCAAGGAATATGAGAATGCATATGCAGACGGTGTAATAACAGACAAAGAACTTGAGGAATTAAAGGCGATTCAATCGGCACTGGGAATCAGTGATGAGGATGCAGCCAAGATGGCAGTAAGAAGTGCAGTAAAATCTGCATTAGCTGACGGCAAGGTTAGTGAAGAAGAGAGAAAGATGATCGAAAGCGCTGCCAAAGGCCTCTCAAAGGCTAAGAAGAGTAAACTTACAGATGCATTAAACAGTGGAGAAATCACTGATGAAGTAGAGAAAATTCTGCAATCACTTGAAGATTAATTCCATTTGTTATCANCAGCGAATTGCTGTAGAATTCGCTTGGCCTTAGAACGTCTTCTATTTTCAATAGAGATTCCTAAGACTACCAAAACTATTCCAGCAATTACCCATAAGTATTGATACTCTAGTAGAGGAGATGCTGGCTGAACAGATTCCGTAGAGTACATCAAGTTGTGATCCATTTCATTATCGATTTGAACTCTAAATTCTAAATCATCCTTAATGCCATCTAGCATTGTGATCGAAATTAGATTAGGATACAGATTTTCTTGCATTAGTCTCCACCTGCCTTCTGGCACATCTATTGGCCTTGTACCCCAAGTCGGATCTTTGACGAGACCTAGACTTCCTGAACTAACCATTTCTGTTTCAAAATTGATGACATTAGAGTCTGGTATCTCATCGACTACCAATAAAGCCTCTAACATCAACAAATCGAGCATTAGAGTTCTTGCAGCCAGTAAAATGAATGACCTTGAATGTGAGTCAAGTAAATCATCAACCGGATTTACTGCAGACTTTTCTGCAACCTTATTGAAAATTAATGCTTCAAAATCAAGTTCGTAAAATTCTGGAATGTGTAGTTGCCACCTACCGTCATCAAGAGGCCAAGCAGAGTCAGCGATCAATCGAACGGATAGAGTCTCTCCGTCTAACATTCCAAAGGTTGCTCCAACGTGCAGTGCNCGAGATGATGCTGGTGTGTTTGGATGNGATGCGTGCCAAAGCTGATCTAACCTTGAATCGATCAATTCCTCGAGACTATTTTCATCACCAGTTTGAACTTCCCCACTAATAGCCCAAAGAGGAGAAACTATTCCACCTAGAATTAGAACTAAAACACCCGGAACAAAAATGCCGTATCTCACTGCTTTGGAAGTGGTATCATTCCTGAATTCAATTACTAATCCTACTAAAATTGCAAATGAAAGAATTAGCGCCATAAGGTCAGANGTAGCATCCAAATCTTGTGACCCATAATTATCCGCTTTCATTCCATAACCTTGCCATTGCCATTTTGAATAATCAAACTCTTCTGGAGAAGTAGGACCAAGCCCTTCGAACGCAATCATTCCTGCCCATTGATACGGCTGGAAAGCGTTTAGGCGTCCTCCAATACAGAAATCNTACTCTCCAACAGGTAATGCTCGCCATTGCCATGTCATCTTAGTAGCTCCATTGGTTACTTCTGTTTCTAAATCTGGAATCGGTGCCATTTTTTTATCTGGCATAATCAAATCTGGCCGACCATGNGTTTGTTCAATTTCGGATGGGACCTCTTCCCATTCAATCGTAATTCGAAGGATTTCGTGGTTATCCAAATCAAAAGTCCAGCAATCCGAATCGTCTTCTACTAAAGCCCCATAATGTATNGTTTCCAAATCTGTCATTCTTGGTGAAGAATATGATGATGGTTCATCAACATCTCTTGAATCGACATCCTCAGACCAAATTATATCCAGTAGCATGTAAGATGAGCCCCTTAGACTGAGTTGCCAATTACCAGGTCTTTCGACTTCGAATTGTAGCAATATTCTGATCTCTTCTCCNGGCCACAATAGTCTGTCACCACCGTGGTTGAGTGGTTCATTTTCCACAACATAAGGCCCTTGAATACCGTCTGCTGGATTTGAATCGCCTTCAAACTCAATTACAGTTGTAGATTGTGCAATTATTATCGTGACTTCCAAATCTGGTCTCGACAAACCAATAACGTCATCTTGATACTTCAAATCAATTTTCAATTCATCTATTTTATCGGGGAGTAAGGCTATTTCACTCTGCTCAGGAATCATTGGTAACTCCAGGAAAATAGTTTCAGGAGAAAATGGCGAAGCAGAATTTACTGTACCCCCAATACTAGCTTCGCCNGTGTGAAATTCTGTCAGAGAACAATCATCCACATCATTGCAAGAGAACCATAATTCTCCTCCGCCTTCTTCAGAATCGATTGCGGCTTTAGCAATAGGTGAAAATATGATACAGAGTAGTAAGATAGCAACCACTCTGCGCATAACTTGCTGTCGCAATCAGTACTAATCACTGTGACGGACTATTGGGTACATCTTTCAATACCGTCCTGCAAATTCGGCAAAGATAACGCCCCTTGCCAGGTTTTTGCCGAGGATATTCTTTTTTGCAAGTGGTGCAAATCCATAGCCATGTAGCCCTTTCTTTACGTAACATTTCTGTAAATTTAGACCCCATCTTTGATGATTCTTGACTTGGCCACAAAGCCTCTAAAGAGCGAAATGTAGAGTCATGCGCAGTATATCCCAATGCATGGACAAATTCGTGATGGAGTACCCAAGCAGCATATGGCATCCATTCGTTCGTTAACAAACGAGGATGTAAATCAATGACTTCTACTTGTTCTGGATTCGACGGATTGCGAACTCCTCTCTTCCANCTAGTAACTCCATGCCTCTGAGTTGCATTCTTTCTTAGGACTCCTAAATCGATACCAATTAGGCTAGTAAGTTGTTGCTCACTCCAAGCATCCATCGCCATCATTACCTCNATTACAAAATCTCGTAATGCAACCAATTCTTCTGATTGATTCTTTGATGGTCTTGCCATTTACGACCACCGGTGNTATGCAGGATGTCCTTCCTTAACGGCTACGAACAAACCCTTTCCAGTAGCACATACTTTGCCTTCAGCAGTCAAAGTCATTTTGACACTAGCCCTATCGTCTTGCAGATCTTCAACTTCTGCAAGAACATGTAACTCAACACCTGTTGGAGTTGGCCTCCTAAGTGAGACAGAATATGTTGCAGTTACAGTACAAGGAGGTTCATCCAATCCTGCTGCATCCATCAGAGCTATCGCAGCAGCCCAATTTCCATGACAATCAAGTAAACTTCCAATTATTCCCCCATTAACCATTCCAGGGAAAGCCTGATGCTCATCGGATGGAATAAATCGCATTTCGAGACCTTCTTTACACCTGTATGAGTCGATCTGTAAGCCTTTTTCGTTTGCTGGACCGCAACCGAAACAAATCGAAGTGGGGGCATATTGTCTCTGGACTCCGTCTCCCATGATTCGCAAATAACAGAGGGGGTTGATTTGTATTCGCATCCATCACCTTATTTCCTGTTTGATTATGGGCAAGCATGGCCGGGAAGAAGCGACGGATTCGCGTCGCGAATGAACTTCCTAAAACTAGGCGCCTTGCAATCAAAAAGGCCCTCAGTGAACATGAATCTGAAGGGAGGCCTGATTGGGACCGTTCTTCGGATTGGAAAGACATTAGATTCATGAGAAAGCGAATCAAAACAGGCGAGATGCGCACTGTTTCCATGCCTCTGCTAGATGTGGACATGGGAGATTCTTGGCCAATCCCAATTATCGTTTTCCATGGAGTCAGGCCAGGTCCAGTTGTCACGATTATTGGAGCAACACACGGAGATGAGTTGACTGGTCCAAGTGCGTGTACAAACCTGTTGTCATCCAAATTCACAGAACCAGGCGGAGTACTTGACCCCAAATCGATGGCAGGCACCGTAAGAATTGTTCCAGTTCTAAATCTACCAGGATATCGTTCAAAAACTAGGTATTTCCCCGATGGCCGTGATTTGAATCGAGCTTTTCCAGGTCTTTCAAAAGGAAGCACAACTTCTAGAGTTGCTAATAGGGTCAAGAAAAATCTCATCAATGATTCGGATGTGATAATTGATTTACACAGTGCGGCAACAGGTAGGTCGAATATGCCACAAATTAGAGCCGACTTGTCACATCCTGAATCTTACTTACTCGCTAAAGCATTCGGAATTGAAGTTATACTAGACAGTAAGCCTCCCAAAGGAAGTATGCGCCGTGTAGCAAATAAGATGGATATAGCCGCTGTAACCTATGAAGGTGGAGGGGCAAATAGACTCGAACAGACCGCTGTCAAGGTAGCAGTACATGGTTGTCTGAATGTGCTAAAAGCCCTGAAAGTAATTTCAAAGAATCCTAGTCGTCCACGATTTAGATTGAATGCAGGAGGTTCGAAATGGCTTAGGGCTGGAGAAGGTGGACTTCTAGATATGTTTGTAGGACCAGGAAGCATTGTAAACAAAGGAGATATCTTGGCTACAATTTCTGATCCGGGAGCACCGGGACTATCTGTTGATATCGTTGCACCAGAAGATGGCTTGATGATTTGTACTGCCACAAATCCATTCGTTACAGCTGGAACGCCTGTCGGGCATTTCCTTCCAGTAACCAAGCACATTGAACTTCTAAAAACTCAAATGGATGAAAGAGGATTCCTGATTGTGAATGGAAGTCAAGGCGAAGCAATTTGGCGTGAAGAAGAAGAGTTGGTTGAAATCGAGGTCCAAGGAGATTGGTCGGGTGGTTCCGTCGACGGTGAATGGAACCAAATCAATTTGGAAGAAACTGAACAGGAAGAAGCCGATTCCTGATTATGATTGGAATGCTGCAATCGCTGCTCTAACTTCATGTTCTTCCATGTTACGAGGCTGACTCTTTGCAACTTCGAATAGATGAGCTACTAACTCATCAGTTGCCTCCATACCATTGCTCTCTAACCAGTGAATAATGTTAGATCGACCAGACATGTGTCCGATTCTGATTACTTGTTCAAGACCAAAATCTCCAGCAGGTACACCACTGTAGACTCTATCTGCCAGCCACATGTCGCCTTTTCTAATCGCCTTTATTACCGCACTAGCATGAACTCCAGTTCCGGTTTCGAAAGCATCCTGCCCGAATACNGGATAGTTTCTAGGTAGTGGGACCTTGATGTATTCGTTAGCCTTCTGAACGTATTCACTTAGCAAGGATAAGTCGTTGTTAATGACTCCCATCAGAGATAGATTCACCAGAGTCTGATCTAGTGGTGCGTTTCCAGCCCTCTCTCCAACTCCAAGTGCTGTACCGTGAATTACATCAGCACCGGCTTCTACTGCTGCAAGGTTGTTTGCAACCCCAAGACCACGGTCTTGGTGTCCATGCCAATTGACCTCGATTTCGCTTCTCTTGTATCCAGAATCTTTGATTACTTCTTCATCGATGAACGAAAGTAACTGCTTGACACCATTTGGAGTGACGTGCCCACATGTATCACAAATGCAAAGTCTCCTCACGCCAAGTTCCATGGCTCTCTGGTAGATGAGCCTCACATCATCTGGTTTTGAGCGAGTCGTATCTTCTGTTACGAACATAACAGGAATGTCATTATCTACAGCAAATGATACTGCCTTTTCCATTGTGGAAACAAGTTTGTCCATTGTCCAACCCTCTGTGAATTGGCGAATAGGACTAGTGCCGAGGAATGCGCTGGCCTGAATTTGCATTTCGTGTTTAGCTTGTAAATCAACCAAAGGTTCGATATCATTCATCAGAGTCCTAACCGCCGCACCTGGGCGGATTTGGAAATCATTTTCTCTGATATGAGAAAGCATAGCATCGATGTGTTCGATATGGAATGGCCCTGCTCCTGGAAGCCCTAAATCGACCTTTTGAATACCTAATTTTTCCATGTAAGTCAATAACTCAATCTTTTGGTCGATTGAAGGATTTAGCGCACTCGGACTCTGTAGACCATCACGTAATGTTTCATCATCGAACCAAACACCGTGAGGATGATTTGCAGAATCTCTTGAATATTCATAGTCGACAACATTCCAGTCGTAAATCAGATTCTGTTCGTCCATGGAATCACCACTAAGACACTCGGTCCTGTCTTTGAGACGGGCGCTCACTGTTTGAATGCGTCGGAAGAAGAATCATTCCTCTTCTTCATCAGATGAAGGCTTCTCTGTGAGAATTTCCTCAGCAAGTTCTGCAGGCATTCTGGCACTAAAAATCAGTTCGTCTAAGAATGAACTCTTGTCTTTAGACCTCAATTCCATGGCACGTGTCCCTTTCGAAGATCGCCCCGAGGTTTCTTTCGTTTGCTCTGCAGAGATTCGTATTACGATTCCTTTGCCGGATAATAAGAACAATTGGTCATTCAAATCTGGAACTTGGTGCACTCTAGAGATTACATCACCATCATTCAAGTTCATTGTGATTACACCCTTGCCTCCTCGCTTAGTTACACGATAACCATCCATCTCCATCTTTGGATTTCCATCTTCATCGTATTGTTGTTCACCGTCACGAATAGACATAATCTTCACACCTTTACCAAGACGTGTTCTCTTACCCATTCCTTGTTTGGAGAGTGTTAGAACGCTAGTATCGATGTCGTTAGTTAGAATCATTCCTGCTAGAGATGCACCGGAATCTAACTTAATTCCTCTTACACCGCTAGAAACTCTGCCTTGAGTTCGAACACTTGAAAGGTCGAATCTACATGCTCTTCCTAGATTGGAAACCATTACGACATTATGTTCTTCAGTACCACTTCTAACTGTAACCAATTCATCATCAGCAGCGAGATTAATTGCCTTCTTACCATTACGGTTTATCTTGACATAATCGGACAAACGGCTCTTCTTGATTACACCCTTCTTCGTAGCGAATGCCAAGAAATGTCCTTCTGGTTCTTCGATTAACTCTTTATTCATCGGGATGATTGAGACAACTATCTCGTCATCCTTCAATCCCAATACATTGCGAATATGACTTCCTCTACTTGTGCGTGAACCTTGTGGTGTTTCCCAGGCCTTGAGTCCATAGACTCTACCTTCAATGTAAGGAACTTCATTTCCGTCTTTGTCTTTCTTTGTAGCAGCACGGTTGGTGAATACAAGAAGTCTATCTTTGCTAAAACATGTGATTAATGTGGTTGGGAAATCCTCGTTCTTAGTTTGAACTCCTTTCATTCCCTTGCCACCTCTGTTCTGCATTCTAAACGCTTCAGCTGGTAAGTGCCTGATGTAATTGTCATTTGTTAGAGTAATTACAATTGCTCTTTCTTCAATCAAATCTTCTCTATCCATAGATAGAGGCATTGGATCGATATGGGAACGGCGTTCGTCGCCATGTTTCTCTACAACCTCGTCCATTTCAGTTAGTAAAATGTCCAAACGGCGAGCTCTTGAAGCGATTATATCTTTCAAGTCTGTGATCTTAATTTGCAACTCATTATATTCATTCTGAACTTTTTCAACATCAAGACGGCTTAGTTGATACAGTCTTCTTTCTGCAATAGCCTTAGATTGCGCTTCAGTGAAACTGAACGGAGCAATTCCAGGGAATGTTTCATTTCCTTGAAGCACTGATTCAAATTGTTCACGACCAGAACTCCCTTTACCNACGGTAATGACGTCATCGATTCGGTCTTGAGCCTTGACTAATCCCTCAAGAATGTGCGCTCTAGCCTCTGCTTTGCCCAANTCGTAATTTGCTCTGCGCTCAATTACAGACTCACGATGTTCAACATAAGTGTGCAGCATTACAGGTAATGTCAACAAAACTGGCCTTCCATCGAGAATTCCCATCATGTTTGCAGAATATGATTCTTGTAATCGGCTTGATTTGTACAACTGATTCAAAACAGCGTGTGGATCTGCGTTATTTTTAACTTCAATAACAACACGTATACCTTCCTTGGAAGATTCGTCACGAATATCTCTGATGCCAACAACTGAGCCCCTAGTAACTAAATCCGCAATTTGAACTAGCATATCGGCCTTCTTAACTTGATAAGGAATTTCATGAATTACAATTCTCTTTCCATTACCATCATCGTGAACGTCACACTTAGAACGGACATGGAATCTACCTTTCCCAGTAGTGTACATATCGTATATTCCATCAATTCCATGGATNGATGCTCCAGTAGGGAAATCTGGACCTTTTACGTGCTCCATGTAACTTTCTATAGACAAANCGGGCATTCCTTGATTGCCATCTCCCTCTTCCAAAATTGTTTCTACATGAAGTCTAACTGCGCCAGAAACTTCAGTCAAATTATGAGGAGGAATTCGAGTTGCCATTCCTACTGCGATTCCATCGCTACCATTCAGTAGCAAGTTAGGAAGTCTAGATGGTAGAACCGTCGGTTCTTGTTCAGAATCGTCGAAATTTGGTTGGAAATCAACTGTGTCTTTGTCAATATCTTCCAGCATGTGCTTTGCGATTCTATCAAGCCTGCTCTCTGTATATCGCATAGCAGCAGGAGGGTCACCATCAATTGAACCGAAGTTACCTTGTCCGTCGACAAGCGGATAGCGCAAAGAGAATTCTTGTGCCATTCTGACCATGGTATCATAGATGGATTGATCGCCGTGAGGATGATACTTACCCATTACTTCTCCAACTGAACGCGCAGATTTGCTGAACTTTTTGTCAGAAGTGTGTCCGCCTTCATACATACCATACAATACACGGCGATGAACTGGTTTTAGCCCATCTCTGGCATCTGGTAAAGCTCTTCCAATAATTACAGACATTGCGTAATTAATGTAAGAATTCTTCATTTCTTCATTCAGTGAACGGTTTAACAGGCTTGCATCAGGCATTCCTGCATCGTCTTCGTTNTCTTCAATCTCATCAGATGTCAAGGTTTGTCACCTCCTTTGCATGGCGTTCGATAAACGCCCTTCTGTCAGGAACATCTTCTCCCATCAAAATCTCGAACATTCTATCAGATTCCTCGGCATCCTTGACAGTAACTTTCAACATAGTACGATTTTCTGGATTCATTGTAGTGTTCCAGAGNTGATCTGGATTCATTTCACCAAGACCTTTGTATCGTTGTACGCCAATCTTTGCATTCGGATTGTCTCCCTTCAATTCCTCNATGATTATGTCTCTCTCTTCATCTGAGAAAGCGTATTTGCTAACTCTTCCTTTGCTTAATTGGAATAGAGGTGGTTGGGCGATATAGACGTGNCCTTCAGTAATAGCAGGGCGCATGAATCGCCACAAGAATGTCAGCATTAGCGTACGAATGTGAGCGCCATCAATATCTGCATCCGTCATAATTATTATTTTTGAATATCTCAATTTTGACGTATCAAAAGAGCCATCATCTTCAGGATTGTTTCCTACGCCTGCTCCAAGTGCCCTTATTATGGTTTGAATTTCTTGGTTCTGGAATACTTTGACCAAATTGTGTTTTTGCCTTTCAACATTGAGGATTTTACCACGAAGAGGTAGAATCGCCTGTATTCTACGATCTCTTCCTGTCTTAGCAGAACCGCCGGCAGAGTCACCTTCTACTAGGTATACTTCGCACTCGCTAGGATCTCTAGATTGACAATCCGCTAGCTTACCAGGTAGACCTCCTCCTTCAAGCACACCTTTCCTGCGAGTCAATTCTCTCGCCTTCTGTGCTGCTTTCCTTGCCTTAGATGCAAGTAATGCCTTTTCAATAATCGATTTAGCGACCGATGGGTTTTCCTCGAAGAAATCACCCAGTTTTTCGTAAACTACAGTCTGGACAATACCGGTAACCTCGCTGCTAACGAGTTTATCTTTAGTTTGTGAAGAGAAAGAAGGGTCTGGATGCTTGACGCTGACGATTGCTGCAAGGCCTTCTCTTACATCATCGCCAGACAAAGCGTCGCCTTTGAGCATGTTTCGCTTTTTAGCATAAGAATTCAAACAACTGGTAAGCGCAGTACGCAGACCTGACATGTGCGTGCCTCCGTCCTTATTTCGAATGATATTTGTATAGCAGCGAATGGATTCGCTGAATGCATTTGACCATTGCAAAGCCAAATCAACAGTCACTGTGCCCTTTTCCACATCTTTCTCACCCGATATTTGGATAACATCGGAATGCAAAATGTCCCTCGATGCATTGATTTGAGAAACATATTCCGATAGCCCGCCTTCGTAGTGGTGTGCACTGACATGTGGATCTTCGGAACGAGAATCTGTAATCTCAATCTTCAGACCTGCATTCAAAAATGATGTTTCTTTCAGCCTAGTGTCAATTTGTTCAAAATCGAATTCCGTTATGTTCGTGAAAATCCCTAAATCCGGCTTGAATACAATCAAAGTCCCGGTGTCATCACAACTACCAATCTCAGCCAGGGGACTTACAGGGACTCCTGCTTCGTATCTTTGATGAAAGATTGTACCGCCTCGGTGAATAGTTACCTCCATCCATTCGGAAACAGCATTTACTGCAGAAACGCCCACTCCGTGCAAACCACCGGACACCTTGTATGAGCTATTATCGAATTTACCTCCAGCGTGTAATTTAGTCATAATGACTTCTGCTGCAGAAATGCCAAATTCTTCATGCTTATCGACTGGAATTCCTCTTCCAAAATCCCTTACCGAAAGTGAACCGTCTAAATTAAGACCAACTTGAACCAAGTCCGTGTGCCCTGCTAGATGCTCGTCTACAGAGTTATCCACTACTTCCCAAATGCAGTGATGCAATGCAGAACCATCGTGAGGATCTCCGAGGTACATCCCGGGGCGTTTTCGGACCGCTTCGAGCCCTTCTAACACTTGTATGCTCTGCGCACTGTATTCATCTGTCATTGACACACCTCTATTTGCATATTTTGAGTTAGGAAAAACTTTCGAAATTTATCTATTTTGCAATCTCAAATCCGCTTGATTTTATTGTTGGAAATACTCACAAAAACGGGAAGAAATTTCGCTTCAGTCTGGCGATTAACATCGAGTCCTCTCTACTCTAAATTAGTGGTACCCAAGGGGGTATATGAACATACTTAACACCCCGTCCTAAAAGTACTGATTTGAGGAAAGAAAAAATGTGCGAATAATGTCAAAATCCGGAAAAAGTGCGAGTATCCTACTTACATTTAGAATCGCAACCGTTAATGAAGAAGGGAAGGTCGCCGACAGCATGGCTGACCCGAAAGTGTGCGTTGCTCTAGATGGCACAACTGTCGAAGAAATGACTGATGAAGCAGCGCGAGCAAACTTAGCAGGCGCAGACATGGTAGAAGTTAGATTCGATCGACTATACCTAGTCAAACCAGATCCTACAATTTCTGACGAGGAAGAAGGCGAAAAACCCGAATTACCGCCAGAGAACGACTGGGAAACAATGAACATGGAAGACGTAGACGTAGAGGCATCGATCGCTGCACTCAAGGAAGGATTGCCTCTTCCGGTAATTTTCACTGTTAGACCTGTTTCAGAAGGAGGATTCTTCCCTGGCATAGAATCTGANAGAATTGATATCTTGCAGAAAGCAATTGATTCCAAGGTATCTTGGATCGACCTAGAATTGTCAATCGAAGATTCCACTAGAAAATCTCTACAGGATGCTGCAAGCGCAAATGGTTGTCAAATTATTGCATCTTCTCACGACATTAACGGCACCCCTGATGCAGAATCTATTGTATCAATGGTTCGCGAAAACCAAGATGCTGGAGACATTGTGAAATTCTGTGGCACTGCAAATAATCACGATGATGCACTGCAAATCATAGAAGCTGCTACTGAACTAACAGGTGAGGGATTAAGNCACAGCCTAATGGCTGTAAATAGCGGTGGAGATTGGACCAGACTACATGCACCAATGCTAGATCAAAGCTTAGTATATGCAACCATGAGAAACGAATTCAGGATTTCAGACAAAGGATTGGTCAATGTTCGCGACCTTAGGGACGCTTGGTCACTTCTAGAGTACTAACCTGTTTGATTTTGTTCTAGGGAAGGAACCATTCCTTCCTGCAACTGTTGTCCTTCAGAGGTCAGACTTAGCCCTGCACTCATGTAACGCTTGTTCATGATTATTGGGACCACCAAAACACCCATCATCATTCCACAACAGACCAAAGAAACNGTCCAATTAGGAAGTATTGTCGACCTAGGTTCAGAGACTACAGAAACGTATGCTGCAATCGTTGTTTCAGGTTGTGCATCATACCGATGTGAATTGTTTGTGTTGTCAATTACTATATTGAAATACTGTTTTGATTCTTCTCCAAACAAACCACTGCTAACCTCTGGGCCGTCTAAAGAAACTGAGAAGGAAACCTGTTTAACATCTTCATACTGATGTGAATCTCTGAAGGAATGCCAACCTACGACAGTAAAGCTTCTCCATTCAGGAGGGACATCACTGGTTGGGTCATCATCATCCCTATGCTCTTTCAATCCCCAGGCGCCATGAGCAACATCGTAAGCCTGTGTATAACGGTCATACTGAGAGGTTGTCATCAAGTATACATCGGCAGATGGGTCATACGAATTGTTTGTAGTTTCGATAGTGACGCAAATTGTAGTACGCCTTTCATGATCTAGATTAACTCGCAGAGTTCCAACCGCATCATTTCCAATTAGCATAGTAGTTTGGAAATCTTCCCGCAATAGCCTCAAATCATTATTCGGCTCCCAAGTCATCCAGTCTTCTTCAGGCCCATCATAATCTTCTGCTACTTCTTGAGGNGCTTGTTCGCGGCCTTGACGTCCTCCATCCTCGAAATCGAAATCGTAATTGTAAACATTTGGAACTTTAGCAATTCGCTCTACAGTTTTGTTCCAACTTGGAGTGACGAAGTCACCATTATCACAGTTTGATTCNGCAGATACAGTTCCAACTGAAGTTAACATTGAAGGAGCAATCAAAGGCAAAAAGAATATTGTTAGAACTACAAAATTCAGCCTTAGACCCATTCTACACCCCCCCTTAGGGGGGTGATACCCCCCGAGGGGGTTAATCGGTTTTCCCTTCAGCGCCTTCTACGAAGAGGCCTTACATAGCCGGAAGCGCCGCTTCTGCGTTCGTCTTTGGAAAGAATTCCAGGAGCAGGTGGAGGAGNGTGCTGATCCATCCCTAAAACTCCACCATACGACTGAACTTCATCGACATCATATGTCGCTGCTGCCTGTTCTGCTTCTTCTTCGATTTCGGTTGGACTTCGCATTACTGCCCAGCCAAGAATTAGAACCGCTACAATAAGTGCAAGAACCAAGAAAGATTCGCCGCTAGCGTCAACCAGCCATTCCTGCCAATCTTGAAGTGAGAAATCAGACAGACTTGGTTCAGCAACCTTTTCGGCCAATACTGTGACTTCAGTATCCTTGTAAACACATACTTCCATACCATCACAAACTGAAATTCGGACTGTCTTGATTCCAACATTATCCCAACTAGCTGCAACCCTAATTCTATCAGCACCTGAAGGTGTAATCCAATCGTCTTTAGTGTCGCCGTTTTCATCCGAATCAAATTCTAGATCGCTTTCCCAAAGGACCACAATGGTTGAAGATATTCTCTCGTCCCTATCAGTGTGAAGGCCATCATTCACGTCTAAATCTCTCCAAACAACATATTCTGAAAGGTCTTCAGAATCTGAAACATTAGCATCTAAAACAACTGATTCGCCGACGTAAATAGTCTCGGGAATGTCAAATTCACCAATCACAGGCGGTTCGTTTACAACTATGGTAAACGTAGCACGAGTAACATCTCCTGTTAGATAAGAATCCCTAACTGTAAGTGATACCTTGTATGTACCTGGCCTATCAAATGAGTGCCAGGGCATAGGTTCGTGAGAGATTGGAGTTGCATCTCCAAAGTCCCANGAATACTCAACTATGCCATTCCAATCAGAATGATTTGATTCTAATGGAACAAATCTTCCTTCGTAAGTCCTATCGCCATCACGTGTACCTAATGAATCAAAATACAGCATCTGTCCAGGGGTTGTGACCACATTTCCATCATCATCGAAAGTGTGTGAATAATCGAAAGATGCCCCCTCTGCNATAGGAGTAGCAGTTGTAACCAAATCTCCATTGTACCATACATCGAAAATCTTCACAGAGATTATCGGCTTAGGATTTTGAATCCTTATCGACAATGTTCTAGCCTCACTCTCCATACCATTTTCGTCAATCACAATTAGTGTAACTGAGTGTTCTCCCGGTGTAGAGAAGTTGTGAATAACTAGAGAATCATTAGATGTAGTTCCGTCTGAGAAAGTCCAAAGGAATTCAAGATCGCTAGAATCTCCTACTTGACCGTCTGGATCATAGCTAGTTCTTCCATTGAAGGTGTACGGAACATCTACTTGTCCGTCCTGGATTCTGAAATCGATGACTGGGCTTCCTGCTGAACCAGAATCTCTAACTTCAAATTGCGCCACCGGTAATTGGTTCAGAACTTGAACCATAATCTGGGCAACAGATTGCGCACCATCATCATCTGTTACTGTGATGTTTACATACTTGACACCAGGGGTGGACCAAGCCACCATAGGGTTCTGTTCTGTGGAAAGGAAATCAACGAATAGATTAGTCCTGTCAACCACACCACCATCAAGATTCACTCCTTCGGTAAAGTCCCAATTCCAACCAACTATTTCTCCATCAACATCATCGAAAACATCAGGCAACATCGTAGAAGTGAATGTCTCTGTGATTATCGTATCAGAGAAAATCTGACCAGGGACCCTGTTATTCACAATGATATCTATTGCTGTAGATGCGATATTTACTCCATCGCTAACGGTTAGAGTCAGATTGTAAACAGTAACTGCTGTCAATCCATCATCCCATAGATGGTAAGCTCGAGAGACTCCTTTGCCGGCTTCAATATCTCCGTCGCCCCAGTCCCATGTAAAGTCCAAATGACTAATTGGGACGTTGTCAGTTGTTCTTTCAGCGCTGAATTGGATGATTTGACCCGTCAAAATCGAGAGGTTGTTTGTGATGACCTGTCCGTTTACAGAAATAATTGGATTTGGAAGAGAATCATCTGTAACATTGATTGAAGTTATATCAGAGTCTGACCAAGTTCCACCTTGATCTAGAATCTTCAAAGAGACATTGTATTGCCCAACATCTAGATATGGCCTAACTGGGCTCTTAAGTGATGATGTATTTCCATCTCCAAAGGTCCATGCATAAGCCACTGGGTCATCCAAATAAGGTAANGTGTTGTTCGCCAATGAAAGGCCCCAGGCATCAAATCCGCTTCCTACAAACAGTACATTGTCCCATGTTTGAACTTCAGGAGGTTCGACACTAGAATTTGCAACAGGTTTCATGTTGTCAAGGAACTGGGCGCCAGTCTGACTGGTGTCGATTATGTCTCCTAACATGTCTTTCATTGTTAGATGGAAGGTGTGCACTTCACTTGTTTTCGCTGTATACCAGAAAGTGGTAGGGACATTTACTCCACCGCCGGCTTGCACTCTGGTTTCAAGAGTGTCTAATACCACGCCAGATGCGTTCTTTACTTCCACTAGAACATCTAAATCCTCGAAGAAAGCGTTCGATAGAACATTGAATTCGATTTCTGCTGTATCTACATTAGAATCGCCATCTCTGTCTGCAAGAACCGTAGAGTTTAGGCTTAATGTTGCTGGAGATGTAATTCTAGCAGCCTCTACATCGATGACCGCTTCAGGATAAGAACTACCGCAAGATGTGTAATCACAATCTCCTTGGTTTGAAGCGTACCAAGTTATTGCCCAAATTTCATCAGTAATATTTCCAAAACCAGGAACTAATGCTGTACCCACTGCCCCGTTGAAATTAATGTCAGAACGAGTGTATATACCATCAGCAGAAGCTCTACTCATGATTACGCCGTCCATTCCTGGAACATCTCCTGTAAATCTCATTGTGAGAGGCGCAGGGGCTGCTGAACCCGGTGTGAATTTGAATACTTGAACACCCCAACCTTCAACAGAATTTCCGGTAGAGGACCACGGCCCCAACCAATCGCTATTCGAATCTGCGGGCTGGATTCTACAGAATTCACTAGACCCACATGCAGGGGTCAAGAATAAATTCGACATGCCGTANATTCCTTGATCGCTATCTAATGTTGCAGCAATTGTGAAATTAGTGTAGATATCAATGAAATCTCTACCTATTACTCCTGGAGTTGCACCAATCGGGTTTCTGGCCAAATCTTCAATTCCTGCCGCTCCTGTTGAGGAATCCTGAGCTAATTTACGGATTGCAGGACCTCCTCCCAAGTGATCTGCTAAGTAAAGTAGGAAAATGAATCCGCCACCGTAATCTGCTGTTCTCTGATTCCACCATCGCACAGAATAATGGCTAGCAGTAGTCCATGCATTGACGTGCCCATATAGAGTAGAGGAACCTCCAAAACAAAGGAATGCAGCCATATCAGCTGCACCTTCATCTATCCACAAATTCTCATAGGGATCTAGCGCATTGTGCATTAAATGTTGCAATTCGTGAGCCAAGATGACTTTTGACCATGTTAGCGGTGCATCATCAATATCGATGAAGATNGCTTCACGAGATGCAGACATTCCTGGAGAAAAATACCCTCCAATGTTGTACGCACCATCGATTGCATAGATGATAACTTCAATCTGACAGTTATTGTCGACATCAGGTGCGGCAATTCCTCTTCCGTCAAAGTAATCTTTCCCGAAGTATGTCATCAAAGTAGGATAAACAGTGCTATCCCAAGTACTAGCCCAGTTATTCAACACAGTAGAAGATAGAGTCCTTCCGCTTTGGACCATGAATGCTGCCGTAGATGTTGTCTTCTCAACAGTGACATCGATAGATCCTCCAGAGGTTGGCACAGTTGCTGTGTCCCCCTCATTGTAAGGAGTACAAGCACGACCGCTAGTCATCGATTGAGGAGATGTTGCGATATCCACACCCGGCATTCCTTCATCAATCCAAGTATTCTTCATCATTCTGGTTGCACTGTAAAGCGCTTCATCACTATCCGGCAACATGTAGGGGTGGGAGTCGGAAGGTACAAAATTGTTCAAATCTGCAAAAACCGGAGTGAATGTNAACGATTGATTTTCCGTCTCTTCAACAGGGTCCGCGGAAGCGAGTGGAGACATGATTGAAACCAAGAAAATTAGGAGTAATGAGCATGCGCGAGTAGAGCATCGTTCGGACATTTGAGTAACCTCCATAGAATCGCAGTACTGCATTCCAAATCAGCGAGTTCAAATGAGGTATTTAATACTCAGCGAGTCTGGCATCATCAATGCGCAAGGGAATTGTTGCGATTTTGACCATTCTGTTCCTAATGCATTCAACTGTTTCAGTAGTCGGACAAGACTCTGAGGAAACACCCTCAAATTGTTCACTAAATTTCGATGGAGACCTTGCAAATCAATCCATACAATTCCAAACGGATTTGGGACCCAGAATTCCCGGCTCAGCTGCTAGTTCTGCATTGCGCGAGTCGATTAAGAGTAATCTCACAGAGTGGCACATTACTGAATCCACACACCATTCAAACGGCATGACTCTAACCAATATGTTTGCTACATGGAACAAAGGTGCAGGCTCCAATGTGATTCTAGCAGCACATTATGATACACGTCACAAGGGTGACCAAGATTGGAATGAAAGTCGCAGAGGCGACCCTATTGACGGTGCAAATGACGGCGCTAGCGGAGTTGCAGTATTGCTTGAACTCGCTCGTCTTATCCCAGCGCTAAATCTAACACATGAAGTAACACTATTCTTCACAGATGGCGAAGACCAAGGAGACAATTATTCAACATATGTACTAGGGGCGAAAGCTTGGGCAGACAACCTGTCTCAATCAGAAGCAGATAGCATAGAATCATTCATTCTAGTTGACATGGTAGGAGACTCCTATTTGACACTAAGAAAAACAACTCCTGGAAACATGGAGTTGTGGAATCGAACTGAAGACATAATCAGGTACATTGATGATGTGTGTGACATAAATGATTCATCTTATTTCGATTTCGAAGAATTTGATGGGATATATGATGACCATGTACCTGCTCATGATTTGGGAATACCNGCAATTGATATCATCGATACAAGATATGGCGAGAACGCCTCATACCTTGGGGGTCATTGGCATACACACAATGACACAGCCGACAAAGTCAGTGCTGAATCTCTTCAAAAAGTAGGCTTCATCCTCGAATTAGGGCTGATTCGAGGAGACTGGTTGGATGTTCGCGAGTCTATNAATGGATCTGAAAGCGTAAATGAGGACCCTTGTCAGCAGAATTTCAGTGAAGAAAGACCTGAATGTAACATAGATTCTGCAGAAGAAAAAACTGGTTTGCAAGATGGAGACGATATTACTATTGGAGTATTATTGGTACTCTGTGTAATACTAGTTTGGGTTAATCTTGCTTGGCTAGTTTTCGCGGATAACAGAGGGGAGGGGTGAAATCCGCGCACGACCTCGGGTGAATTATCCGGAGGTGCTAATATCAGCGACGATAAACAAAATCGGCTTGCAGCATTGCGCCAAAGGGTTCGCTCTAAATTGATTGACTCAAGAATTGCATCTCGCAAGAGAGAAAGACAAGCTGAAGAAGAAATTGTAGTCCAAGCACCTCAAATTGAGGAAGTAGGATTTCTTCAAGTAAGTGAAGAGGAATTAACTGACGGAGAAAAACGTAGAAGGCTTGCTTCTGCTTTAGTGATGATTGGAGCGTTGATGGGAGTCCTATCTGGTACTCTAATTCTACAAGGGAATCCATCAGGATTGCTAAATTCATCCATTTTCAAATCAACTGACTCTCTTGATATCCATGGTTTTGTTTTAGANGAAGCAGGATATCCAGTAGCTAATGTTTCAATTGAACTGGTTGACTTGGANTCAGGCCGTGAAATAAATAGCAGTATGTCAGACGAAAATGGTCGTTATGTAATCAACTCNGTACTAGCAAAGGAATACGAACTACATCTGATGAAAGAGGGTTATGAAACTGTCATTTTGTCTTTTGTCCCTGAACCTATTGGTATATCGCCGATAACGATGGTTGAAGGAGATGGAGAAAGATACGTGGACGACTATACAAAGACCGAAGGTTGGTCATTGGATAATGCAGTAGCTCTTGCTACATTCGAAGGACTATTCACTCTAGGTTGTGCGCTAGTTGGGATTCATGCTTCTTTTGAAATCAAGAGAAAAAAGAAATATCGAAGGACTCAGGCATTATGTTGGGTAGGTTTATTCAGTAGAGGAATGATCATTTTCGGACCAACACTGATTTTGGCAGGCATGATTTTGGTTATGTTAAACAAAGAAGATTTTGCCGACCAACAGGAAATGGAGGGGTTGTGAAATGTACCTCATCACCGTCGAAGGTGGCGACGGTTCTGGAAAGGGTGAAGCCGTGAGGATTCTGGCTTCATTGGCGAACAAATTAGCATTCCAAAACGTCCATGTTACCCACGAACCTAGAAGACACAGTGAACTAGGGAAACTAGCACTTAGCGCAGTTAGTAAGGGAGAGCATACACCTCTTGAAGAAGCNGGACTTTTCGCTGCAGACAGGGTGGATCATTCCCACACTTGGATTCGCCCTCGTTTGCTCAAAGGTGACCTCGTAATTTCAGACAGGAATATTCATTCTAGCCTNGTTTACCAAGGAGTTGTTGGGGATTTAGGACTTGAGCAGGTCGCAAAAATGAATGCTGCAGCNATGATTCCTGATTTGGTAATTTGGATCGATTGTGACCCAAGTAAAGCTATGAAAAGAATAAACTCCGGTACATTAAGGATGGCGGGAGAGAAACACGAGTATTTCGAAACTACNGAAATACAAACTAAGATTCGTGCCGGTTTTAGTGGAATTTTGTCAGGTGAAATAGAAACACCATACCCTTTCAGCAAGTGCCTTATNATGGGGCCTGTATTGAATGAAAGTGGACTTGACGATTTAGAAAAACAACTTTCTCAAGTACTTAGCACATTCTTCAATAGAAGACCTGACCCNCTTAATGTGAGTAGAGATGAGGTGGACAGGCATCTACTCAAAACCTTGACAACTGGGGTACAAACTCAACAAAGGTTGCCTGGCGCTCCCGTTCAACACTTTTCATTACTAGAAGACTGGCTGGGTGGAAAATCACCTTCACAATGGATGAGGATTGCAGAAGAAGAGTGGGATGAAGTTCGTGCCAAAGAATCGGATGTTCCTGCTAGACCTATCGCTCATTCATCATGGGCGATTCTTGGAACTTTGTCATTAACAGACACAACTGATGTACCGGCATTACACAAACAACTCGGGCCAGTTAGGTCTGTGACAAAGAGGCATACTCAGAGGCTAGTAAAGTGGTTGGAACAGGAAAGATGGATACATAAGCAGCAAAGTCATGTTCCTTTCGCAGAGGCTCAAATGTTCAAATTGAGGAATAGCAGACTCGGATATGGCCGCTTGTGCCTAGCTATGTGGCCATTNAGATCTGCTTTATCAAGTTGGAGAAGGGCTAATCCTGACGCAGAATGGGAGGATTGCCTGCAAGAAATTATTCTTGATANTGAAGACAAAAAAGTGGTACTGCAGATTCGCAAGGCGGTACAGGATGTAATCCATAGGCTACAATTAATATCAAGCGGACATGCAGAATGCCCTGTTCCTCAAAACGAACAGGAATTGACGGTTTGGTGGGCTACTGAGCCGCCAAAGTGATCACTCTTCTTCAGCTTTCATACTGAATCTACTTCCAGAAGGAAGAACCACTTTCGAAGGATCTAAACCGAAGTATCCTGGCCTAGCACAAAATGATGCAGACAAAAATGCTCCAATTAGAATGCCAAAAGGTGTTCCAGTCAACAGTCTCATCATTGCATTCGATTCATATGAGGTAAGCATCTGAGTAAATCCATCAATCGCCATAGGCACAGCTGCTATTGCAGCAATTGCAAGTAATGCCAGCATTCTGCGATCGTTTCTGTAAACTGAGAGAAGACTATTGTCTGGAAGCATAGATAGGAATGTATCTTTGATAGTCCAACGATTGAATCCTCTTCGAGAGAATACAAAACCACCAACTGCTAGTCCAAGGAAAATTCCTACATCTCTAACACATACCGGCATCTGATTATCATTTATCTTCCAAGACCTTTCTGCTTTAGTGTGGCAATTTAAGTCTCCGAAGGCATAGATGAAAGCCGCATAGGGGTCTAAATCGCTCCAAACNAATGTTCCGTGCTCGCTTTGATTGTGACCCATCTGTCCATTCGAATCAGTCTGAACATTCCCCCATGCTTCATCCGACTGGTAATCAAATGCATTAGCTCGGCCAGATAATTCTGGAACTGAACCTGCTGGCAAGTAAAATGGTACCAGGAAAAACGACACTAGGAAGAATGTTGAGACGCCGCCTACCCAGTATCCAACTTTCCTTTCTCGTGAACGATCATCAAGACCATTCTTCTGCATAAATCCTCCACATAAAGCCAACCAATATGTTTTCGCCTGAATTGTGCTGGCAGTATCATGGAGGAGAAGGTCGGTTTCCGAAAGGGCCTCTCCGCNGCCATCGTTCTTGGCCTTTATTCAGGCTTTATGCTAGCCGTCGCAATCGCAATGGTTCTAGGCAATGATGGTCTAATGACTGCGGCATTTCTTTGGGGGCTAACCATTGTTTTATGTGCGTTAATTCTCACTCCATTTTTGGCATATGGAAGGAAAAGAGGCCTACCAGAGACCGATGCCACAGTAAAAACACTACGCGANGGCCTTAGTGAATTCAATGAAGGCGTAGGAGGATGGAGAGCACTTTCTCATGTTAGAGGCGAGGGAATGGGGGCTTCAGTATCACTATCACATGCTTCGAATCCATTAACGATAATAGAAAAAGCACTGCAAATCACAACTGATTGTAAGTTGATTTTCAGATTTCCAAAAAACGACCCATCTCTGCGTGACAGAACGCTCCCAATTTTGGAAGAAAAGGTGGGCACATCAAGGATTCAGAGAAGAACGAAATCTCTGACTGTAATTCCTGAAGTAATCATTGACCGCTCGGTGATAATTACCAGAATGATGATGCTTTGTCCGCCACTTATGGTGGCAGGTTCAATCGCTTTCTATTCAGTTTCTCCCGAACAACCTTTCCTTACAATCCTTGGTGCAGTAGCCGGTGCAATTCTTGGAATGATGATCATCACGAATAAAGGGCGGTAAAGGGTTTGAGACCTCCCAATATCACTTTTATATAAAATCACTAAGCAGTGCAAAATATGCGAGAAATCTCTCTGTTTTGGAGAAGAACTCGCCTAGAAGAGACAGATATTTCACCATTATTGGATATCGTTAGTTCACTAGAATTTCTCGCTTACATTAAACGAACTCCTAGAGATATTCAGATTTTAGTAAAAACTAATTTCAAACCTGGAAAGACTCCTGAGGATTTGAATTCGCTATATTTCCTCGATTTGATGGACGTACATCATACTCCTGAAAGCAATGATGAAAGCTATGTCATCAACCTGAAACTATCTCACCCATTGTCAAACTTCAACGCAAGAACTGGCGGAACAACTGCGGCACCAGGGTGCAGATTAGATGGCGAGGGAATGACCTACATTATTCAAGGAGGAAACATGCGACTAAGGCTGGTTGCAGCCATGGCTAGGTTGATAGCAAAACCAGATCGTATTTCGGCCCGAAGTCTTGATTTGTCTTCTTCTCTTGAAAATGGACCGTTAAACAGCAAACAACTGAAACTAGCTAAATTTGCTTACGACAAAGGATGGTATGATCTCAATAAACGAATCAGAATCTCAGAAATGGCTGAAGAATTGAAGATTGCTAGAGCGACTCTAGCAGAACACTTATCCAGAATTGAGAGCATAATTATGGATGACCTACTAGGCTCTTTTACAAATTTCAGGATCAGCCCAGATGAATATGAGATGTTCAAGGACATGGCAATTGAAGATTCAAAAAACCTAGGATTTGGCGAGGATGAACAATTCAAAAAATTACTTCAAAATATGCACCATAATATGGAATCGGAAGGAGTTCCAGAAGATGATGATTACGAAAATGAATAATTGTTAACTTTACATTAGTCGAGGAAATAGTGGTCGTTATGAGTAACCTAGACAAACTATTGAGAAACCTCAAAAATTCAGGGATTATTATTCCACAAGAGGTGGAGAAAGCGATGTACAAAGTCGACGTTGAAGATTTCACAAACCATGATTCGTCCGGCTTCTATCACGACCGCCCAGTGGTCTTTCTAGAAACTCCTGAAGGAGGAGTAAAGACCATATCTGCACCTCATATGATCGCTACATTACTACATAATCTCGAACTTGAAAAGGGACAACACATCGTAATTTATGGAGCAAAAGGAGGCTACATCAGTGCCCTGATTGCCCATATTATTGATGAAGAAGGACGGGTGACTGTTTTAGACCCGTCTAGCGATGTAATAGAACATATTTCAAACAATTTGAGAGGCTACCCAACTGTTGACTGTCAAAGAGTAACTGATTTTAGTAAATTAGCACTACCAAAATTGAATCGGGTTTTAGTGACTGGCCAGATTGAAAATTTACCTGAATGGTTAACTGAAGGCCTAGAGGAAGGTGGATTTGCGATTGCACCGATTGGTAACAAGAACTCCCAAAGATTATTGAAAATCGAAAAACAAAGTGAAGAACTATTCGAAACAGACCTTGGTAGCGTTGTTTTTGGACCATTGGATATTGCTGATTCTGTAATTGAAACTCCGTCTCCAGCAGAAATGGCAGAATTGATTGAACAGGTTATTGAATTAATGAAAGATGCGAAAATTATCCAAGAGGAAGATAAATCAAAATTATATGATTTGGTAGCAGAATTACGTCAATTGCCCGACGATCTACCTCCACCTGAAGATACAGAAAACCCAGAAGAACACCCATTACTAAAATTGATGGCCAAAGAAGGAGAATGGTTCATTCGATTGTGGCCAATTATTCAATCGATTTTTGAAACTAGAATCGCCTCATACGATTCNCCTAGTGATTTTGAAGAAGGGAGTAGTCACTCAGATTTCATTCCTTGAGGTGAAAAATTGGTAAACATAGATGGAGAAATATCTCGTTTATCCAACAAGGATGTAAAAATTCGCAGAAGAGCCGTTAGGTTGCTATTCGAGGAAAATAATCCGAGAGCGCTCACTGGTTTCGTGAAATTACTGNAAGATTCTGATTTTTGGTTCCGTAATAAATCACTTGATGCTCATCGTAAATGGGCCAACTCCGCTGACGACTTGGTGCCATTGTTAGGAAATCACAAGAGGTTAGTTGCTGAGTTGTTGCAAAGAATAGATGCCCCTGAAATCGCTTTATCATTACTTGAAGAAGACGACAATATCACACGTAGTTTTGCAGCACAGAGTTTGGCTAATAATGAGGATCTTCATTCAAAGTTCGCAGAAGATGAACATCATTCTGTTAGGATTGTTGCAGCTGAAAATTCACTGGATGAAGATTTGATCTCTTCATTGATTGAAGATAAACACTCTTCGGTTAGAAAAATGGCCATATCTAATGCTGCTAAGAACAAATTGAAGCTAAGCACAGAAACACTCGAAGCAGGTCTTTCATCCAGCGATCCATCTCTTCGATCTTTAGTTGCCTCACTAGCAGTTAATACAGGAGGTTACATTTTGGAGAAAGCCTGCAAAGATATCAATCCTAAAGTTCGCAAATCCATTGCTGATACTTTGCGAGTAGAAGTAAACGAAGTTGATGAAAGAATTGACTTGATTGCTAATATCAATCCTGAAATCATTTTGAGATGGTTGCGCTCTCGATACGACCCAAAATCTTCAGCACTCCGTTGGTCAATGATTGAAAATACATCACTTAATTCTAGAATTCGCTCAAAGTTAATTGAGCAGATGCATGGAAGAAGTGACGTGGACAGGCAGAGACTTGCAGTCATTTCCGAGGACAATTCGATTCTAGTCAAGATGGCCGCCGAGAATCTAAGTGCATCACTAAATGAACTGGAGGGGTAAAATGAGATCAGGAATCGCATATCACGTAGATGCTACAAATGGCTCAAGTCGAAGACTAAGCGTCAAAATTGAGATTGATGGCCCATTCAATGAAAACATTCTGGAATTACGATTTCCACGCTGGGTTCCTGGCTCATACTTTATTCGAGAGCCTATTCAACATATGTCTGATCTTTCAGCAACTTGCGATGGTAAAGAAATCGAAATCAAGAGAGTTGATGTCGATGGCGCTCGACTAACGGGCGTCAGTGATGCTAGTAAGATAGTAGTAACTTACAGATTATTGGCAGCTGAAATGACTTGTCGAGCAAATCACTTAGACAAAACTCACGTCCACATAATGCCACCATATACCTGGATGATGCCTACAAGAGGAATAGATGAAGAAAGACTGGATCAAAGTCACAAAGTAACCTTGGCAACTCCTGAAGGCTGGAATACTGCTACTCAATTAAGTGGCNAAGAGGGCGAATGGTATGCAGAAGGGAGNGACGAGTTTCTTGATGCCATAATGGAATCAAATGCGAACCCGATTATCTCTTTCGACGTAATGGGTACAACTCAATATCTCAAATTATGGGATTCAGGAGGTTTGCCAATTCCCAAGAAAGGCTTAGATCGATTCATCGAAGCAATGAAACTTGTAATCGAGGAGCACTTCGCATTGTTTGGAATTCCTGAATGGAAGGACTACTGGACTGTCATTCACCTGACTGAATCAGGAAGAGGAGGCCTAGAACATCTTCGCAGTCAAACATCTATGATGCCTAGAAAATGTTTACAAGAAGGGAATGAAGAACAGTGGAGAGACCTAGTTTCACTATTTAGTCACGAATTCTTGCATCAGTGGAATGTTAAGCAATTACGACCCAAAAATTTCCTAGATTATGAACTACAAAAAGAAGAGCATTCGGACCTTTTGTGGTGGTTCGAAGGGCTAACCTCGTGGCTTGGCGATATTCTTTGCCTTAGAAGTGGAGCTTGGACAGAAGAGGATTGGCGCAAAGATTGGACGCGTAAAATGAAAAGGCACACCGATAGAAATGGGATGCTGCACGAATCCTTGCAAGAAAGCAGCCACGATGCATGGATTCATCTTTACAGGCCGAATTCTTACAGCAGAGANGTCCAAATCTCATACTATCTAGAAGGAGAAATGGCTGTTTTCTGTCTTGATGCAGAATTGAGAAAACGCTCGAAAGGAGAACATGGAATGGATAGTGTGATGGCTACACTGTACCACGGTCACAAACTTAATTCTGATAATCCTGGAATCACACACGCTGACATCAAAAGAGCGTTAGTTAACACCCCCGGAGGTAGAAGACTTGGAGGAATGCTAGATTCGCTAGTTAGTGAAAGAAAGGCNCCTGATGTCATCTCNGCAATGAGGACCCTTGGGCTGGAAATGGTACCAGATAAGAAAACCAAAGGTGCNTGGATTGGTCTAAACTTAGCAAATAATGCCAACTGTGTGAAAGTAAGGACGCACCTGACTGGATCTCCTTGNAGAGATACGATACACACTGGTGATGAGATTATTGCAGTCGACGGATTGCGTGTTAAATCTGCAAGTGACATAACTGCCGCAGTATATGGGAACGAGAATGTTGAGACCACNTTTACAATTGCTAGAGAGGGCGTATTACATGATGTCAAAATCACACCAACTGCCAACCCCAAACATTTGATTACTGTTGAAGGAAAAGGCAACAAGCTTTGGAATGCAATCAAAGCAACTATGCGATAATCACTCTGATTTGGCAAGAACTTCCAGCAGCACATGTATTGGCGGCATGTGACTAGAGATGGTATGCTTGCTCGTTTTTGGAGGGTATAAGTCTTCACTGAGGCACATTTCAATTACCTGCTCTTTAGTTATGCTTTCCAGCCCACTGCCTGGCCACACATCTACAGTAATTTGGTCATCTGATAAATAATCGATTAATATCACTGGTACTCGTTTCAAATTCAAACAGACTGCAACAGAATGTCGGTGGTGCCCATCTAAGATTGATCCTGTTCTGGAATCTACTAGCAGTGGCTTGGTAAAACCCCCCCACTTTTTGGTCATCTCAAGCAATTTATCGCGATTCTTGACTTTGATCTCTTCATGTGGTTTAAGCCAATCCAAATCTACTAACGAAACATCTTCCGCTTCCCATGACATGGACTATTCCAAGGCGATAGATGGGATAATGCTTTGGAAAGGGTGAGCACGACACCCCCCATGGAGGAGGGGCTACTAGCAGATGTGGCCGGATTGAATGTCCCCTCTCTAATACCTAAAAATGAAGATTTAGCACATGTTTTGGAAGTACTATGTACTACTGGATACGGAGCTTGGATAGTAGGCGGAGCAGTTAGAGATTGTATATTGGGAGAATTACCCAAAGAATACGATATATGCACAACTGCAACTCCTGAGCAAGTAATTGAGTCATTTGAGGATACAATACCCACCGGCATAAAATACGGAACTGTTACTGTGAAAAGTGGAAATTCAATGTTCGAAGTGACCACATTACGCACAGAAGCTGGTTATGGAGATGGAAGAAGGCCTGATGAGGTTGAGTGGGGCTCAAGTCTGAGAATTGATTTGTCACGACGTGATTTCACTATGAATGCCATGGCCTACGACTATGCTAGAGAATTATTACATGACCCGTTTGGAGGTAAATCAGACTTAGAGAATGGTTTTCTAAAAGCAGTAGGAGACTCTAGTCAACGTCTATCTGAAGATGGATTGCGCATAATGCGTGCTTATCGATTCATGGACCGTCAGAAAAAGGGGATTTGGCTTCCAGATAGTGATTTATCTTCAGCACTAATTGATAACCGTGCAATGTTAGCGATGGTTTCGATTGAGAGAGTTTGGAATGAGTTATCTCGGATCATAAATGGCGTTAATGCAAACATTGTGCTTTCAAGAATGAATGACGATGGAGTTCTGCCTGCGATAATTGGCTTCCCGCTGCCCAAAGAAGTGTTTCCTAGACTCGCAAAATTGCCAGATGATTTAGAAGCCAGAATGGCAATATTGTTTTCTGGACTTAGCGCTAACGACATAACTGTGATTTTAGAGAGATTGAAGGTTCCAAAAGCAGTATTTTCTCGAGTCAAATTTCTCCATTTCCTCATCCATAATTCCCCGAAACAAACCGAATTGCGCCTCTATAGAAACGCTCTCGGGGCTGAAGTTTTAACGCACTCAATACTAAAAGAAGCGCTTGGAGAAAATAATGATTTAATCAAAAAGTCACTTGAGTACCCTTCAGAGGTCGATTGTTTAGTCAATGGCGAGTGGATAATGGAGAGAACTGGCCTAGAACCAGGAATCAAATTGGGTCGGCTGAAGGATTGGTTATTCCGAATTCAAATTGAGAGAGGTTACAATGATTTGTCACAAATGGAGACCGCTCTATGTACCGTGCCTTGGGCAAATGGTGACCCGAATGATTGGCCGCGTCCTAAATGGCCATGACGGCATCAAGTTCATCACTTGATTACTCTTGGTAATGCCATGTCCGAAGTCGAACAGAAGGCTAATCATTTGTCCAAAGCGGGAACCACGGCTATTGGCATAGGCATCTTCGTTATGCTTTTGGAGGTAATTAGTGGCTCTGATTCCGGATTAGGTGCTGCGTGCTGTTGTTTCGGTATCTTTGGTGCAGTAGCAGGTAGTATTGTTTCTTCAGCGGGAGCCGCAGTAAGCTCGAACGGAGAAATGGTATTGAAGCAAAATTCTACTGGGCAGTGGGAATGGAGGCCTAACTCAAACATTCCTGAACCTGTAACCAATGATCCTGCGGCCAATTATAACGACCAGAACACTCAGATTATGTCTCGATTGGTAACTGAAATCAGAGGAGGTAGAACTCTTCAAGATTTAGATGACAACGAATTGTCAATTGTTGCAAGTACATATGGCGTTAGCAGTGGCTCCAAACAACAAAAAATTGAGGCCTTACACAACTCCGTTTTAGCGAAGTCTGGCCTCAAACTTGGTGCGATAGGAGTTGCTGCTGGAGTTGGCGCAGTAGGAGCCTCTCGCATCATCAAATCCGGAAGAGAGAGAGCAATTGAGCGCGCTGAGGAGTTGCGAGAGCAAGGACGAGAAAAATTGCGAGAAAATATTGAGGCAGGTAAGTACAACATCAATTCCAAACTACCAACTACGGAAAGTGGAGAATCTGCTACCGATGTTGCGAATAATATTGTTCTAGACCAATTGAAAGTACAAATCGAGAAGCGAGGTTTGACCCCTGAAATATTACTACAAATTGCTGATTCAAACAAAGACGGAAGACTTGATGCTAATGAGATAGCAACCGCAATGTCACAAGCAACAGGGTTTGCAGTCCCAGCATTCATCGTTAGTGATTCAATGAAGGATTTTGACGTGGATAAAGATGGAGCCATGGACATCAACGAATTGCATAGGCTTTGGAGCAAACTCGGACTAAGCGAGGTTAACTCGCCCGAAGACATCAGAGCAGATGAACTAACTGAGCCTTCCGACGAAGCGATTGAAGAACAAGACAATCTGATAGAAGAAGGAGAAGTGTCCGATGATGAAATTGAAGCAGTATTCGAAGAAATCGAACCTGCAGAGAATGATGTCGCAGTACAAGAAGAAGCAATTGTACAGTCGGAACTGGAATCTGCAAGATTGGAAGAAGAGGGCGCAAACCGTACCGCAGAGGCTGAAGCCAGTCCTGAAGTTCATGCAGGCAGCGGTGAATTAACCGATGGAATTGACACAGAATTCGAAAGGCTAGTCCTTGAAATGGAAGGCGCAAGATTCTCTAGCGAAAGAAAGACTTTGATGGAAAAACAAACATCGGAATTCTTAGTCAATTTGAGAATAGAGAAGATGGAGAGAACTCTCATTGGCGACCCTGTATATCGTAGCGGACAATCTGTTCACGCTTTGATTGATGGCGGGCCATATGTTGGCGTCATCAAGATTCCAGTTTCTCATGATGAGAAGATCTTAGCGCACAAGATAGGCGATGAAATTCAAGTGTGGGCGAAATTGGTTGATTTCTCACCAAGCTTGAAGCGGCCTGTTCTAGAAGCAAGTGAGATACTCTGAATTCAACACAAAGGGTACACAATTATCGCATAGACAAGGGCTTGCTATGGGCCACATACAACGCTAACCTAGCGAACGTTATCGGTCACTGGCCGGATCAAACACATCGACCAAAGCAGATAGGTCGTGCTCGTCGAGCCCTCTTCGCCGACCTTCTTGGAATACCGCTTGAATCGCATTCTGCAGTGTGAGGTCAGTCCCCAGCGAGGCTGCGACAGAGTTCAGCGCCTGGTTTCCCTCTCGCCAGGCCTTGATAGAGGCCTCGTTCTCCTCGGTGCGTCCATCGCGAATCGCCTCTATGAGGCGTCTCTGCTCAGCGAGGAGGATGCTATTGGTGCCTTCGTTGAACTTCATGAATACGTCCAGAGGCACACCACCGGCCCGGCAGATAGCCGCGCCGTTGACTAGACCCATCAAGGCTCCCGTAAGTCCTGACATTAATGATCGACTCAGAACCGAAGGCTGGTTGATGTCTTCTCCTAGGCTCGTCCAATTAGCGTCCAGAGCACTCAAGATGTGAGCACACTCGTCCAGCACATCAGGTGCACCGGACAGTAAGAGTGCTGCTTCGTCCGTGCCGAGGTTGCGAGGGTAGCACATGACTGCCCCCTCAACGAGGCGACCGCCGTTGTCATGGATTAGAGACGCATGGGTCTGCACATCATCGATTGTACCCGTCGTCAGCTGAATGATGCAGGTATCTTCGAAGCGGCTTGCCAGACTGTGCTCTTGGATTATCTGCTGCCATACCGCATAGTCAGATACACACACAATCACATGGCTATTGGCATTCAGTGCATCGCCGGGGTTATTGCAACCGATAGCTCCAGTCGCGACAAGGGCATCGACCTTGGCGCGGCTTCGGTTCCAGACGGATACCGTGCAGCCCCCTTCAATGAGGGTGCGAGCGATGCCAGACCCCATGGCTCCAAGCCCAATGACCGAAACTCCAGGGGTTGAGGTATGTTGATTGCTCATGTGGTGTGCTCCACTGAGGGGGATATTGTAGTTTCTAAACCATAGTTAGAGAATATGAGTTC
>PAJN01000032.1 GCA_002710205.1 Methanobacteriota archaeon
GCTATTGACCCTGCTGAACTACAGGCTAAGGCAGAATCTAGTGGCCTATCTGTCGATAACTGGTGGATGCAGCAGACATCCTATGTTCCTACAACTGACCCAAATGATTGGATTCTTCCTGCACCTGGGCCCACAACTTGGGATAACTCAAATCGGTATGGTCCTCATGGAGATGGTAGTCCACTCCCGGAGCATCCAGTAAAGGTTGGAACTCCTACACCTGCTACNATGACGCTGTTCAGTGTCTATTCAATAACAGCAATCATTTGCATTGCGGTTGCAGTTACCTCAATGATGTCTAAAGATGAATATGAAGGTGGAATGATTATTCCATCGGTCGTTGCTGGTATTGGATTCATTCTAACTCTTATTGGATACTTTAGGTCGAAGATGCTCAGTCAGATGCTAGACACTCCCACATCTTTGGTGCGTTCTGCTCCTGTAGGCAATCCCGAACTTGTCGGTCAAGTTAGGCCAATCGCAGAAGGTTGTCTAACTGTTGTAGTGGACGGAAATCAGAATATGTCAGTAGGTAACATGGTTGGATATCATTGGACATATGAGCAATATCAGTGTCGTACTGTAAAGACTGACAATGGGACTAGAGAGGAGTGCAGTTGGGTTACTATCCGCTCAGACAAGGGAGGATGTCCTTTCATTCTTCACGATGGTACCGGTGGAATAAGAGTCAATGCTGGTTCATTCAAGAGAGCTAGTTATGGACAGTACCTCAAGAGATGGGATGGTGCATTCGCTCAAACTCTAGGTAAGCAAATCATGGCTTCTGCTGTTGCTGGTTTACTGGGTGGCGCTAGGGTAAAGAAACACCGATGGACACTTTATGGTCTACGTTTAGGAAATCCGGTCTATGTTTTAGGACAAACCAAGCCAAGGCCATCTGAATCCCTTCAGGCTGAAGGACTGGATGGGACACTGGGTAACAGTATCATCGAAGTATGGGGTAATGAAGACGCACCAGGTATCAAGTGCACACTCCAGAGAGGTACTGAGTTGTCAAATCTCGGAAGTTCTAGGTCTGGATTCGAATACGTAATCATTCCAATTCTGTTGATGTTGAGTGGTTTAGGTCTAATTGGCTTAGCGTGAATATGATTAGGCGGTTTACATTCGCAGGGTCATGGCAGAAGATGTCGTGATTGTAGGCGGAGCAAGAACACCATTTTGTGAGTGGCAGGGTGGAAAGCGTGGAGATGGCCAACCTGGCGGTCTTCTGAAAGATGTAAGCGCACTAAAATTGGGAGAAATTGCGATTAAAGGAGCGCTAGAAAAGACTGGCACCTCTCCAGAGAATGTAGACCATGTGGTAATGGGATATGCTCTACAAACTTGCGACCAAGCAATCTTTGGCGCACGCCACGCAGGTCTAGGTGCTGGCATACCACAAGAAGTTCCAATGCTCACTCTGTCACGTATTTGTGGCAGTGGAGTCCAATCTATCGTCACANGTGCTCAGATGATCATGCTCAATGAAGCAGAAACAGTTGTTGCAGGAGGAATGGAGAACCTATCCCAAGCACCGCATGTCCTCAGAGGAATGCGTGATACCTACAAGTTAGCAAGGCCTCCACGTGCAGGAACTGAACTTGAGAAGGGAATGGAAGATTATCTCTTCACGAATCTACTTGATGGGATGTGTGGTTCATTCATGGCACAAACTAGCGATGAAATTTGCAAGCGTAAGGGCGTGACTCGAGAAGAAACCGATGAATTCGCAGCCATGTCTCATTCCCGAACTGCAAAGTCAATCTCTGAGGGAATCTGGGAGCAAGAAATTGTACCGGTTAACGATGTAACATACAAGGATGAGGATCACGTTGTTTTGGGAAGCACTCCTGAATCTTTGGCTGAACTAAGAACAGCGTTCGGACCAGAGAGTCTAGTTACTGCTGGAAATGCAAGCGGTGTAGTTGACGGAGCAGCNGCTGTTGTAATCAAATCCGCTTCNAAGGCTGAAGCAGATGGNGACAAACCTCTNGCTAGAATCGTATCTTGGGGAATTGTTGGTCTAGAGCCTGCAATTATGGCCTATGGCCCAGTTCCAAGTAGCCGCTTAGCATTAGAGAAGGCAGGACTAACTATTGATGACATCGACCGTTGGGAAATAAACGAGGCATTTGCTGGACAAGCTGTTGCTTGTGTCAAAGACCTTGGATTAGATGTCGAGAAGGTTAACGTAAATGGCGGTGCAGTCGGATTAGGGCACCCTCTTGCGGCTACTGGAACAAGACTAGTACTTACCCTAGCACATGAACTTCAGAGATGTGGTGGCAAGTATGGAGTTGCAACTGCATGCATTGGTGGCGGTCAAGGAATCGCTATGGTCATTGAATCCCTTTGATTACCATTCGATTGGAGTGCCATCATATTGGACATATCGTCCACTCATACTGAGGTTGTGTTCATCGATTCTCTCGATCATGCCACTAACGCTTTGCTCAGGAGAAACCGTAGCATTTGGCCCTCCCATATCTGTTGCTACCCATCCTGGGTGCAGAATCAAAATTGAGATTCCTGCCTCCAATAACTCGTTTTTCATTGCGATAGAAAACATATTCAGTGCTGTTTTCGAAGCTCTGTAAGCGTAAGACCTTCCACTCATACAATCACTGATTGAACCCATCAGACTACTCATCATTACAATAGTCGAATCATCACTCATCTGGTTGAGAAGTTTTTGAGTTATGAGAACAGGAGCTATGGAATTAATCTCAATTACTTCAAGGGCGTGTTGCATATCAATCTCAGATATTGATTGCCATCTACCATCTGCTACACCTGCATTGTTGATCAGCAAGTCGATTTTTCCATCGATTGAATTAGATAATTCTTCAATTGCTGCAGGGTCTCTAACATCCATTTGGTGAATGCTAAGATTATGGTTGCTCAGACTCGCGAGTCCACCCATTTCACTCCTGTAAGTGGCATAGACTTTGAATCCTGAATCAAGTAATTGTTTAACCAGTTCAAGCCCAATTCCTCTATTTGCACCGGTGACTACTACACTCTTCATGCACTTGGGTTAGATACCCGAATCATAAGGATTGGTGCATAGAATCAGATTATCTATTGGTTTCCAAAAATACATTTGCCGTGATAACTAAGTAAACATAAGCCAAAGTTGTCCAAAGTCCATTATATCCAAACAACAACATTGCCATTGCCTCGAGGTCCATTTGAAAAGATATAGGAGTAATGAATTCAATCTTAGTCCATTCACTATCGCTAAAGAGAATGCTCGAGTCGGTACTAAAGCATACGAAAAACCAACTAATTGCATATCCAAGTGTGACTAAGAATGGAGTCAATAAAGGTGAAAAGAAATATCCCATGAATGATTTAGATTCCATAGCCATTCGTATTGGAATATAGAAACAAATTGTCATTGTTAAAACATATACAATGTTTCCTAAAAGACTCCAAGTCCAAATTTCGAGAAATAGTCTAGAATAATCGCTATCGCCGAATTCCAAAAAGGGATTGGTGCCGAAAAAGTTCGCAATGAAAATGAAGACGAGACATTGAAATTTGTATGAGTTCGGAGAGTCTATGACGTAATCCTTTAATTCGACCCAATACTGTTTTTCTAGCATCCTAAACAAGATTATCAGGGGTTGATTTGGGCTTTGTATTATTATCATTAACCCGGTTTCTACAATCCTGCGGCGATTAATCCCATTGAAATCCATGCGCCAGCCATCGAACCTATGTTTGTCATTGCAGTTACTAGCAGTATTCTTCCAGCCCTGTTAGTCCAGAACAATATGGCAGAGTCTAGTTTGAGGAATTCAGTAAGATCCTCTCCAGTTGGTTCCTTGACTTTCATTTGAGCATATCCTGCAAACCATCCTGCAGCCAGTGCGGGATTAAGCGAAGTGATTGGTGATGCTAAAGCGGCAACTAGTATGGCTATTGGATGCCCTCCTGCTAACAAGCAAAATAGTGCAGCACCAATGAAATTACCTGCAAACCAATAGAATCCATTTTCTTTGATTGATGCTAAATCCCCATTGTAGGCAAACCAACCCAAAAGAGCAAAAACAGCTATCGGAATTGCATATGAAATGGTCTTCAGTACCTTTCCACCTTTAGGAACTAATGCCAATTCTGAGATCCTATCTTCATTTGGCTTGACGTCCTCAGCAAGAAGTTTTGAAACACCGTCCAGATGTCCTGCACCCAAAACCGCAAGCACCTTTCCATCACTTCGAATCTCAGAAATTTTCCTTGCAATGAATTCATCTCTCTCATCGATTAGAACTTCGCCTGCGCCAGGAGAGACTTCTCTCAACTCCTCCATAAGTGAAGTAAGTAAGTCCTTATCTGAAAGCATGTCTTCCAATTCTAATTCTTCATCAGTATCTTCTTCAGCTAGTAGGGCCCACATCAGACCAAGCTTTTCTCTAAAGCCCATTTTCTTCCATGCCCTACGTAATGTAGTTTGGATATCTCTGTCTACTAATTTCACATCGAGGCCATATTCCTGTGCTGCTTCTACCGCAGCGAGCAATTCCGCACCGGGTTGTTGCCCTTCGTCGATCCCAAGTTTTCTTTGCTCGGCAGCAAGTAGGGATTGTAGAAGGACCATTGGTGCTTTGCCTTCTTTGATGACTTTCAGCAGACCTTCTTTGTCCAGTCTTCTGTCTTGAGTTAATGCTTCGAATCTACTCTTACAAAGCTCTACTGCTACAATATCAGGTTTCCATTCCTCGATATTTTGCTTCACTGCTTCTACGGAAGCAGTTGCTACGTGAGCAGTACCCAGGAGCCGCAAGTTCTCATCTACATCGATAATTGGCGCTCCCATTTACTCCCCTCCCAATACAGATTTGAGAATCTTTGTGATTGACTTCATAGCATCTTCATCGTTTTCACAATTCAATTCTTCAAACGGAATTTGACCACCAGCTAACGCTTTGTGCCCACCTGCACTGCCTTCAGCAAAGGTTTTGCTCAGTATCTTGCCCAAGTGAATACTATCTTTTGTAGATCTGGCTGAAATAATAACCTTCGACATTCGGACTCCATATGCTACCACAACGTCTACTTCTTCAGTTGGCAGTAGGAAATCTGCAACCTGCGATAGCGCATCCCTATCCGCCATTTCAGATATTGGAGCCAACATCAATCCGTCATTCAGTGTAGCGTCTTTGAGCGCTTGCCTGAAAATTGCGAGTACTTCTTGAGAGCGCGGAGGGCTTTCGAAAGAGCGCATTAAGTCCCAATCTATCCATGCTCCTAGCCATGATAGAGCTCGTAAGTCAACTGCATTGAAAGAGCGTGTGAATCCTAGAGTATCAGTTCTGATTCCAAATGCCAGCGCTGTGGCAACTTTGGAATTCATTTCCACTCCCGAATTCATTAGAATAGAGGCGATTAGTGATGATGTTGCAGCAAATTCTGAACGAACTAAAATGACATCCCCTGCAGGTCTAACTTCACTTGTGTGATGGTCGATAACTATGTGCGGGACACAAGTATTTGGTAGAATATTATTGGCCCCAGGGTGGCTGAAATCGACGCAAACTACCACGTCTGATTCATTTAACAAGTCCTCAATTTCCCAATCCAAAATCAGTTTGCGAACATCCATCTCAAGCAATTTCACCATAGCCCTATTCTGTTGATGTTCAATCATTCCTCCATGGATGATTGTCGATGTGTGGCCCATTGAATCACAAAGATGCTTCATTGCAAGAGCGCTAGCTAAAGCATCTGGATCTGGATTATCGTGACAAACTATCAAAACTTTAGATTCATCTTCGTCATTTAATCTTCGCAAGACTTCACTTGCTCCTTGCTTCCTGTCAATTGAACGGAGTCTATCTTGAATTGCTGAGGTAGTCAAATCTTCAACAGAAATCATCTCTGCTCCTTCAACATCAATTGTTGATAAAATTGGAGTATGCGGCCACCTATTCTTCAATTCTTGAACAGGNTCATCATCACAGATTATTTCNTCTAATAGCATGATTGCAGTNGGATTTACNTCTGGCAANGGCATTTCATGTAATTCCATTTCAGTAGGNAGNGCNACAATTTCAACATCATTCATTGGNACNAGTTGTTCTGCTAGTCCAATAATTCGAACTCTTGAGCGNGCTCCAATCCATTCAGCTAGTCTGATTGCTAATGAGTCTGAACCAAAAATCAGGAACATTTTCACTCCTCCAATCTTTGTAGTACCGAGAATAAATCGATATGCTCTCTCACATCATGAACTCGTATGATATCGATTCCCTCATAGAACCCCTTTGCAGCAATGGCTAAGCTCCCTGCTAGTCTATTCTCTGTATCAGGTTGATCACAAATTTGTCCAATCATTGATTTTCTTGAAACTCCCCACAGCACTGAATATGGTCGTAATCTATCACTTGATCTAAGAAGTTGAATATTATGTTCAAGTCTTTTCCCGAAACCAATACCCGGGTCTAGGAATATTTTGTCCATTGGGTGACCCAGTTCAACGAGTTCTCTTGCCTTTGTAATCAAATATTCATTGACTTCAGAATTAACATCTTCATATTCAGGGTTGTCCTGCATATTGCCAGGTTCTCCTAACATGTGCATTATACAAACATCGCAACCGGATTCGACAACCAAATCCACCATTGAGGGGTCTCTTAATCCACTAACATCGTTAATCATACAAGCGCCCGCTTCCAATGCTTCACGAGCAACCTCATGATTTCTGGTATCGATAGAAACTTTACAATGCTTGGAGATTTCACTAACTAATGGTATTACACGTTCAAGTTCTTCTTCTATAGAGATAGGAGTGGCTCCGGGCCTTGTTGATTCTCCTCCAATATCGATCCAATCAGCGCCATCTTCAATCATCTGCATGGCTCTTTTTATGCCTCCATCGCGAGACGAATGGTGGAATGAATCAGGAGTGGCATTGATGATTCCCATAACGAGAGGTCGGCTTTTGCCGCTGCCCTCTAAGACTGCCATGTTAACATCCCTGCCTGCGGCAGGTTTTATGACATGCGGGGGTTCAGGTGTGCCCATGTCTGAAGGAGATGGGATGATTGATGACATCCATGATGACCTTGAATCTGATGACATAATTATGCCTAGCGAGGAAAAATTGTTGTTCGCAGAACGCATTTTCACTAGACTGAAACCTTCTGCTATCGGTGAAATTCCAAGTATGATTCACAAGAAAGCAAAAACGGTCGGAGGAATTTTCGCAGGTTACGCTGTTTTCTGGTGGTTGACAGTCCTCCAAGTTAAAGATGAACCGGCTTTTGAATCAATTTTCTTCGGACCTGAATTTTTGACAATTACAATACTTGCACCTTGTTTGATTTTCCTCGGGTCTCTTCTTTCCGATTTCAGTAGAGAACTTGGACAACTATTCCCTGGATTGGCTAGTGGTATCATGTTTGTTTTGGCAGTTCTATACACTTTCGAGCCAGCAATAATGGGGTTGATGGGAGATATAGACACTGGAGATGCAGTTTGGAAAACCGGCAGGTTAGCAGTACTTTGCACTACAGTGCTGATGGCAGCTAAGTTGTTGATTGACGCATGGTTGCTAGTTTGGGTCAAGGAGTTCATGGAAAAAAATCCGGGCATATTCTTCTCAAACAATGGAGATGAATTGCATACTTCAGGCCAAGATGTTCTTGAGACCGAGGCTTGAAATCAAGAACCTCATCGGAGTTAACATGAGCGAGAGACTTGACGTCCTTCGTCTAGGATATCGCAAGGGAAGAGATCCTAGGATTACTACTCACCTTGCACTCGTTGCTAGAGCAATGGGTGCAGATGGATTCCTCCTAGCAGGTGATGAAGACAGAGAGATGTTTGAGAATCTAAATTCGGTTAGTGAAAGGTTTGGAGGGGATCTTGAGACTGAGCATGTGAGTGGAATGGGACACCTAAAACGTCATGTTGCGAATGGTGGAGTTGCAGTTCACTTGACTATGTATGGTGAACCCTTTAGGAAAGCAATACCGAAGATACGCCGAGACCGCCCAGTTGTTATTGTGGTCGGTGGGGCTAAAGTACCCGGGGATGTTTACAAGATCTGTCAGCATAATGTTTCGGTAGGAAATCAGCCACATTCTGAAGTTGCTGCATTGGCACTATTCATGGATGCATGGTTTGGAGAATCTGCAAGTGAAAGGAATTTCGACGACGCTCGGCTCATTATTGAAGGCACTAACGATGGTAAGTTGGTTCACGATATGAGAGAAGAAGAATAGTTTGTAAGTAACTATCTACATATTATACTGTGAATAAATTATTCGTAAAATTAGCAATAACTAAGATTTAGGCTACTCATTCGAGTGCCTTGCGAATGATTATACCCCCTATACAATCAGCAAATTTGATGTCGGGTGAGTGGTCTCAGAAAGGGGATACCTCTCTCGGGGATCGTGTTCTCTTAGTAGATGCCTCTGACGAAATCAATGCAGGCGCAACAATACCGCCTACTGCGTCTGGGGATGGAGTCCTATTATTGGCCGATGGCAGTCGTTTTACTGGCAAATTATTCGGGGCAAATGTTTGGGGTGAAGGAGAACTAGTTTTCACCACAGGGATGACAGGGTATCAGGAATCTTTGACAGACCCCTCGTTCGCTGGACAGGTTCTTACTTTCACATATCCGCTGATTGGCAACTACGGTATTCATCACGGGACTTCGGAATCCGCAGGAGTTTGGCCCAGAGGGGTTGTTGTACGTCATGCAATGAAGAACCCAGATCACAGAGATTCTATCGCAAGCCTTAGTGATTTCTTGGCATACCACAATGTTCCAGGAATTGAAGAAATCGACACAAGAGCAATTACTCGTAGGGTTAGAGAGTACGGATGCGTTCTGTGTGTATTTGGGCCGCTAGAGGACGAAGAAGCTCTCAAACAGCACCTTTCTCAATTGACATCTCCTGAATTGGAGGACTTAGTTGACTTGGTTTCGATTGATGAACCTGTAATCGTTAACGAAGGAGCCAAGGATAAACTAGGAAATCCATTACCTAGAATTGCGGCCATAGATTGTGGGATTAAGTACAACATTCTACGTAGTCTATGTTGTCAATTTGAAGTGGTTTGGTGCCCACCTCATACCACATTTAAGGAAGCACAATCTTACGGTATAGTTGCATTATTTTGTTCAAATGGACCAGGTGATCCTGCCCATTCAGGAAAAGCAACAATGGCAAGAAATACACTTGCTGAGGCAGTTAAAGCAAATATCCCTGTAATGGGAATTTGTCTAGGGCACCAGTTATTGGGACTTGCAAGTGGTTTGCAGACATACAAGATGCGATATGGCCACAGGGGAGCAAACCAGCCATGTGTTGATTTAGAGAGCGGAAGAGTTTGGATAACTAGCCAAAACCACGGTTTCGCAGTAGCAGACCCCGAAGCAGGAATGCTTGCAGCACACCCTTCAGGCGCATGTTCTCCGAAAGGTGAAAATCTACACGGTGAGCAAGTCAAGGTGCGATTTGTAAATGCGAATGACAGAACAGTTGAAGGTTTAGACATTGTAGATAAGTCTGTTTTCACGGTTCAATTCCATCCAGAAGCAGCACCCGGTCCGCATGATGCATATCCTTTGTTTGCACGATTCCGTGAGATGGTTGATACCCATTATGGAGGTGGAAATTGATGCCACGTAGAGAGGATCTAGAGACAATCCTTGTTCTTGGTTCAGGGCCTATCAAGATAGGACAAGCTGCGGAATTCGACTTCTCCGGTTCACAAGCAGTGCAGGCATTAAGAGAAGATGGATACAAAGTAATTCTAGTCAATTCCAACCCTGCGACGATTCAAAACGATCCTGAGATGGCCGACAAGGTCTACATTGAGCCTCTTTTGCCAGACACGATTCGTCGAATTTTAGAAATCGAAAGACCCGATGCTTTGTTAGCAGGAATGGGTGGTCAAACAGCCCTAAACATCGCTAGCGAATTAGCCCATGCAGGTGTATTGGACGAACTTGGTGTAGAGTTGATAGGGTCTGATTTAGATGCAATCGATAAAGCAGAAGACAGGGATTTGTTCAATCAGGTTTGTCTAGGAATTGATTTGCCAATCTCGGAAGCCATTGCCTGTAATTCAATGGATGAAGTTCTTGCAGCAGCAGATGAAATTGGAAGTTGGCCAATTTTGATTCGTCCAGCATTCACTCTTGGAGGCTTAGGTGGAGGAACTGCTTGGAATACTGGAGAACTGGTTGAAATAGCAACATTGGGGCTAAGGAATAGCAGAATAGGCCAGGTACTCATAGAAGAGAGCATTCTGGGGTGGCAGGAGTATGAATACGAAGTAATGAGAGATACTGCTGACAATGCAACCATTGTTTGTACGATGGAAAACATAGATCCAATGGGCGTCCATACAGGTGAGTCAACAGTTGTTGCTCCAGTTCAATCATTGTCCGATAGGGATCACATGCAACTCAGAGATATGTCTCTGTCTTTGATTCGCGAATTGAATATCAAAGGCGGTTGTAATGTACAGTTTGCAGTCAATCAATCAACAGGTGAAGTGAGAGTCATCGAAGTGAATCCTCGTGTTTCAAGGTCGTCCGCTCTTGCATCGAAGGCTACAGGATATCCGATTGCTAGAATGGCTGCAAAGATTGCAGTAGGATATACTCTAGATGAATTACCAAACCCAATTACAGGAGAAGGAACCACTGCAGCGTTCGAGCCAACCCTGGATTATTGCGTTGTTAAAATTCCACGGTGGCCATTCGATAAATTCCGTACTGCAGATAGAACACTAGGGACTTCAATGAAGTCAACTGGAGAAGTAATGGCAATTGGTCGCTGCTTCGAAGAAGCATTCCTGAAAGCATGGGCTTCTTTAGAACAAGGTGCGCCTCATCCTCGCCCACTTACTAGAGCAGATGAATCTGAAGGAGAAGGAATGGCTGAGCGTGCCTATGAGCAACTGTCAGACAATGTTCTAATCGATTGGTTAAGGATAGCAACAGACCGCAGAATGGGTGCTGTAATAGAGGCGTTCCGCAGAGGATGGAGTATTGAGAGAGTCCATGAAATTACTAGGATTACTCGATGGTTCTTGTATGGATTCCAGAGAATTGCTAATGTTGAGAACGAAATTGTTTCGAGGGCTTGCAATCCTAGAGATTTGAGTCCAGAGGAATTGAGGAAGTGGAAGAGTTTCGGTTTCTCTGATGGTCACATTGCTGATGCTTTGTCTGGATTCCCTGCATCGGGTCTCAAAGAAGTTGCAGAAAATAAGAGTGAGCAGGCTGTAATGAAGGCACGTCACAGTCATGCTGTTCATCCAATATTCAGAATGGTGGACTCATGCGCAGCCGAATTCGCTGCAAAGACTCCTTACTACTACTCCACTTACGAACCCCACGGCGACAACAGAATAGATATCTTGCCAGACTTGGAAAATCGTGTCAAGCGAAGACAAGTTGTGATAGGATCTGGCCCGATAAGAATCGGCCAAGGAATCGAGTTTGACTATGGATGTGTTCACGCTGTAAAAGCGATTAGAGAAGCAGGAATGGATGCAGTACTGATGAATAACAATCCAGAAACAGTATCCACGGACTTCGATACCTCAGATAGGCTGTATTTCGAACCTTTGACATTAGAATATGTCACAGAAGTTCTAATGAGAGAAAATGCGCATGGAATCCTACTTCAATTCGGTGGACAGACTGCGATTAACCTAGCACTACCTCTTGAAGCAAGATTACCTGTTCTCAAAATGGATTTAGAAATTCTAGGTACAAGTTGCGATGCAATCGATGAAGCTAGTGATAGAGAGAGATTCGAAGCCTTCGCAGAAAGAATCGGTTTGCAAATGCCTCGAGGTGCAACAGGGACTAGTGCAGATGATGTAAGAAGTGCTGTAGAAAAAATCGGATATCCGGTTCTAATTCGTCCATCATATGTATTGGGTGGAAGGGGCATGGAGATACTTGCCAATGAGAAGCAGTTGGAGGCTTATCTTGCAGAAGCATATCTTGCTCCCGACAAGCCTTTGCTAGTCGATGAATATCTGGGTCATGCAATTGAATTGGACGTTGATGCCGCATCCGATGGTAAAGAAGTCCTAATTGGGGCAGTTATGGAGCACCTCGAAGAAGCAGGAATTCACTCGGGTGATTCAACATGCTTCATACCAACACAGAACATTAGTGATGAGATGTTGGAACGAGTAAGGGAGCAAACCAAGAAAATTGGAATAGGGCTGAAAATCCATGGATGTTTCAATATACAATTCGCCATACAAGGAGACAATTTGTATTGTCTTGAAGTAAATCCAAGAAGCAGTAGAACCGTCCCGTTTGTCGCAAAAGCTACCGGTGTTCCAATGGCTAGAATAGCTGCAAGAGTAACTTTGGGTATAGAACTGAGAGAGCAGGAGATTCCTGAAGCCACCTCTGGCCATGTAGCAGTAAAAGCACCAGTATTCCCATTCATTAAGCTGCAAGGATTAGATCCTGCGCCTGGGCCTGAAATGAAGTCTACTGGCGAAGTTTACGGTTCTGATGTCAGGGCAGATGTGGCATATCTCAAAGCTAGACTGGCAACAGAGATACCTGTTGCCAAAGAAGGTGGCGCTTATCTAACAGTCCGAGATGAGGATAAAGAGGGATTAATTCCAGTTGCTAAGAAACTTCAGGAAATGGGCTTCACAATCTATGCGACACCGGGCACTGCAGATTCGATTAGAGCAAACGGAGTCGAGGTTCAAACTGTCTATAGAATAAATGATAGAAAGCACCCGGATGCTCTTGATTTGATGCGCAAAGGACAGGTTTCATTTATTGTAAATGTGCCTACTGTTTCCGGTGGCGCAGTTAGGGATGGTAATATGATGAGAAGATTAGCAGTCGAAATGAATATTCCATTCGTTACTACAATGTCTGGTGCTATAATGGAAGTGTCCGCAATCAAGGCGAACCGCGAAGTCGACTTGGTTCCAATGAGGCTGAAAGTGAACTACTAATCAGCATGCATCGTATGCTTCAACGATGTACTCTGTAAGCGGGCTAGTCCATGCTAGGTCACTAATTCCATCCTTGCCTTCTGAATCATAGACCCTTACTACATCCTGGACTCTTACATTGCCATCACTTGATCTTGCCAAAATCGTCTTTGGTTTCAAGACCTTTCCAGAGCCGTGAGGGTCATAGATGGTATCCAGTGCTTCAGCCAAGAACCAATCTGCTTTATCCGCAGGTTTGCCTTCAAATGTTTTCTTTGGTCGCTTGGAGCCAAACAAACCACCTGCCTTTTTCTTAGGAGTAGTTGCATTGGATTTCTTCTTTGTAGATGCTGTCGAAGACTTAGATGCCGTAGCAGTCTTCTTTTTACTAGCGTCTTTAGTTGCTACGCTGCGACCTTCAAATTCTGTTTCAAGCTCCTTTCTGATTTCTTTCTCGAGTTTCTTTCTAAGAGCGTCTTCATCAACAGATTTTTCACCTTTCTTGATGTTTTCAATAACCGTTAGATAATGCGAAGCCACCTGGATTAGTGCTGTTTCCATACTCGCTTCAAGTTGCATTGATACAACATCGCCTGAAGAATCTCTCCACTTTCTCCATTGCAACATTGTGTTTGAATGGATATCTGAACCACACTTAGGGCAGAATGATCTCTTTGGTGGTTTGAGAACGGGAATTGAGCGCATAGCCTCAGGGTCGATTCCTTCGTGTTCACCACTGGATACATCGTGAATGTGCGTACTTGCTTCCATTCCTAAGTTCATTGCATCTCTAAATAGTCCGTCAGAAAGGTCTAGGTCTCCCTTCTGGACCAATACCCAACCATCTGTGCCTCTAACAGTCGCTCGAACAGCAGCAGCGGCTGCTTCAGATTCACCAAATTGATAGTTGGTGAATGCGCTTTCACTAACTTCTGCTTTTTCAGTATCTTCGCTGATTTCTGAATCATCATCATCCGCTGGAGCAGCGATTCCTAGAAGAATTGGGTTAGCTCCTTCCTCGACTTTAGCAATCATGTCGAATTTCTCTGCCATGGACAAGTCATCACGAGTTCTAATGACGTCTTTTAGTTGGTTCAAATCGTGCCCAGTTGCAGTAATTGGACCTCTTACAGTGAGGTCATTTCCACATGATAGACAAAACTTCGAAGCGGGTTCGACGCTAGCCTCACAACTGGGACAATACACTCCGGCCATGACACGCCAACAACAGTAGGCCCCTTTCAATAGAACGGTTCAGATACTTCGTATCTGTTGAATTTGCTTAATTTAGAGTTCAGCCGAGTAAATCGAGGACCCTACTTCTCTCTAATTCTGACAGAATAGGCGCTAATCTCGGGCCTTTTTCCACTCCCAATATTGCAAGATACAGGTTCCTGTAGCCTTCTTTCGGACTGATTTCATTATTCTTGAAACAGGAAGATATGGCTTCACCAATTGCCTTTGGATTCCAATCACAATTTCCTAATGATTCGGCAAGTGCGTTAGAAATATTGCTGTCAATACCTGGCATTATCTCATTTCGAACACTGATTCGCAGTTCAGGTGGGAAGTAAGCACCGCTGATCCAACTTCGCATTCTTGCCAATTTGTCCGAGATATCCCTTCCTAATGATTGAATAATTTCCTCATCACTCTTTACTTGTGCAAGCATTGCCAAATGCCTGAAAGAAACAGATGAACCTGTAGAATCTCCAATTCGACTCATACGAAGTGCACCTTCAGCATCTTCTAGAGCGACCTTTTGTCTCCGAGAGAGTTCTTCATCAGCCATTTCTGATTGCAGGTCTCTGGATAATAGTCTCTCATATTCATCAGCTAGTTCAACCAAAGACATGCCAGCATCAAATGTAATGGCTTTCTTGGGTTTCGTTGAAGCAATAAGATATCTTAGAATTTCAGGAGGGACCAATTCTAGTGCCTCTAGAGGTCCAATTGTATTACCAGTAGACGAGGACATCGCACCTTGTCCCTTTAGTGAAATCCATTCGTATACGAGAGGATGTGGAGGTTTATCGCCAAATAGAACGGATATCTCCTTTCCAGTTGCGTATGAACCCCCCGCTGCACCATGGTCTTTCCCAAATGGCTCACACGTGACTCCTATCCAACCCCACTTAGCCGGCCAATCAATTCTCCACGGAAGTTTACCATCCGCTTTATTGAGATCGGATTTTCCTGGTTTCCCATCCTGCGTCCAGTGAACATATGGCCATTCGAAACCTGTTACTGTAACTCCATCTAGGCTTCCGTTGTGCCCATAGGGATTGTAGGGAAACCAATCTGCAGCAAGTTCGCGACTACTTACTCGCTCTATTATTTCCCTAATCTCATGTGCCTTTTCACAAGCGATTCGGGATTTTTCAGCGAACTCACCATTTGCATATGAGGTGTAATTATCGATTATTCTTGGTCTAACATCAATTTGTTCTAGTGCGGCTAAGAATGGCTCTAGGAAATGTTCTGCGTAACTTCTACCATCATTACCTGGATTTCCATTTTCATCAGGAGCAGGAATAGTGGCCAATGCACAACCGATGTACTGTTCGTATGAATCTGATAAGAAAGGGTACACCTTTCGCAGTGGATCTGCTGAATCTACAATGAATACAAATTCTGCATCCATTCCTGCATTCTTACACGCCCTTGTGACCATGTCGCCAGTTAGAATCTCTCTCAAATGGCCAATATGGAATTCACCACTAGGAGTGATTCCTGATGCTATGATGTGTTTGTTTCCTCGCTGCGACAAAGTTTGTGCAGCAAAGTCGGCCCAGTGCAAATTACCACCTCAGACTAATGCAGCTCTAATTATGCCTCGTAATGGCACTTCTTCAATTTCATTTCTAGCGGTCTTATTGACTAGTACCATGCAAAGTGCTACTTCAGCACCAGCTTCACGCATAGCTTCAATTGTGCGTGACATGGTTACTCCAGTAGAGAGTACATCATCGACTATAGCGACTCTCTTGCCGGCAACCTGTCCATATTTGTTCGATAGAGAGCCCTTGCCAGGGCCGCCATCCACATTTCTATGAATTGCAACTTCACATCCTAATTGGCTTGCTACTTCATTTGCAAAGAGCACTCCATTTATGGAAATCCCAACTACTGTGTCGATACTATCTCCGCATTCCTCATCAGCAACATCGGCCATAATTGCTCCTATTGCTGCGATACGTTGAGGGCGTACTCCGATTGTTCTCCAACCAATTCTAACATCTTCTGGCTTTTCATTACTGGTGCTTTCTGCCAATAGCCAAGAAATTGTGTCTTGTGAAAGTGACAATTCGTCTGCGATTTGCTGAGAATTAAGCCCTTCCTTTCGCAAATTAGAGACCATATCTCTTAACTGCTCTATGCTCAAACCTTGCTCCATAATTAGATTCGGGGCATCTATCAGACATCAAACCATCGTTTGAAAATGAGAAAACATGCGGAAACCCTCAAATGGGGCGGGCTCGGCGAGTGTAATGATGTCAGACTTCGAGTACGAGTCATTGCTAGACCGGGCCAGGTCAAATATCCCTGAGGAAATATCCAATCGTGCTAGATGGACATTACCTGATCCTCAGATTATGATTGAAGGTTCAAACACGATTTTCAGGAACTTCACAGAGGTAGTAAATCACATGGATAGAGATGATAACCACGTTTACCAATTCATGTTGAATGAATTGGGTACTGCCGGCTCTAGGGATGGACCACGTGCGAGATTCAAAGGACGAATACCTCCAAAGAGATTGAAGAAAGCAATTGTCAACTATGTCAATGCATACATCAAATGCGTGCAATGCAATGCACCAGATACTCATTTCATCAAGCAGGACAGAACTACTTTGTTGAAGTGCCAAGCATGTGGTGCTACGCGTCCTGTAAAACTCTAATTCAAGTACGTCGTAACATCTTCGTAACTTGGTTTCGATACATCAGGGGTGGCTAGAGGATATCCCGATCTGATAAAACCGATTATCTCCTCTTCCTTTCCGTTGATACCAAGTTTTTGATAAGTTTCAGGTTCTCTTGTTACTGACCCTGTCGACCACAATGAACCCACTCCGTTCGACCAAAATGATAGTACCATGTTGTGTAAAGCGCATACAGTCGCAGCATAGTCCTCTTTCTCTCTGAATGAATCATCAGGGCTCAATTTTGATGTAATAGCGAAAAGAACGGGAGCGTTTTTTATTTTTGATATAGCCCTTTCAATATCTTTGCTAACATTACTAGATCCCTTTTTTTCAGATTTTATTCTAGCCAAATTCGTAATCAATGGTATTAGCGATTCTCTTGTATTTTTACCAATTGAATAGAATCTCCAAGGATGTGTGTGTTTGTGGCATGGAGCACAGGATGCGGCTTTTAGAGCCTGAGTAATTATGGCCTCTGGAACAGCCTTGTCCTTAAATCTGTAAATCGTTCTTCTGGAAAGAATATTTTCTTGTGGCGAAGTCATTTAAGACACCTAGATATTATCGATTTTGGCAGCCAAAATAAAATCTGCTTCTGCTAATCCATCAATTTTGTGAGTCCAAATTGAAACTTTGACCTTACCCCAAGATAATTGGAAATCAGCATGGTGATTTTCTTGTTCGCATATCTCCCCTGCAGAGTTTACAAATTCAAGAGCTGTTGCAAAGTCTTCAAACAAAAATTCCCTTTCTATATGATGTTCTTCTATCAATTTCCAATGTTCGTTAAGTTGTACTAGAAGAGGTCTAATTTGTCGCAAATTCATTGCAGGAACCTCACCGTTACAAGGAAGACATTTCTTTTTTTCTAGTGACATAGATTCAACCCCAAAGGTGTGAGTCATCATTTCCTTTGGTCTTCTTCTCGACCTTTTCATGTAGATTTGTGCGGCGCTTTTGGTCTGCTCTTTCGAATTCCAACAATTCTTTGTCATCTATGTATGCTGGACGTGTGTGTGCAACTAGCACAATTTTCACGATTACTTCACGAGCGATGTAAGCATGCTCGCCATCGGTAGTCAGAATCTCAAGTGATGACTTGCCAGAGGATAGTAATCTTCCACGAACCCATGTTTCATCATCATCTCTGAAAGCTCTCGCATCGAGTTGAATTTCAACTAAGTCATCCTTTCTCAGACCATGTCTGCGCTCCATTAGATCGCCTGTATGTACGCTCTGTATGTCACTAATATCTGGGGAACCCAATTCTTCCCACATGCTTCTAGCCCAATCCGGTAAGTCCGACATGAATGGGTGTCGGGGCTCCTCCTTCTAAGCACTGACGCATACAAAACTTACCTACTGATTGAAAAATAGGACGCTACACCGTCGTAATGGAGGACTCGCTGTGAAGGTGGTATGGAGGGATTTAGTTACCGTACTTACTGAAGAAGAAGTTCTTGACAAGGGTTTCAGTCGTGCAAAAAAATCTGCAGACAGAGTAGATGACCCAGTCAAGGTTTTCCGAGTTCGCAAGCAACTTACCAGGATGGTACAGACTGCTGCCGATGTAATGTCTCAATATCTTGAAGATACTGAGCGTTCCTGGCCAAGTTTAGACCAAATGCCAATATTTGACAAAGCGATGGTTGATGCTTGTGTAGGGTGTGATGATTACCGCCATCACCTTTCTATGCTTGGTTGGGCTTCCAAGCAGATGCGAAAAATAGCAAAACAAAACTCTGACAAGATCGTTAGAACAGCACGCTTTGAAATTATGCATGATGCAAGAAAAGAAGCATATGGCAGACTATCAAGCATCATGCGGAGAGTCGGCCCATCTCTAGATTGGCTCCATGAAAGCAGAATGATTCTCAGACAACTACCTGTTATCGACCAAGTCTGTCCTACAATCGTAGTTTGTGGAGCTCCTAATGTTGGAAAGAGCGCATTCATCTCTTCACTATCCAGTGGAAATATGGAAGTCAATCACTATCCATTTACAACTAAACAACTCCACGTGGGCCATTTCAAACATCGACGTGTACCGCATCAAATGGTGGATACTCCCGGTTTGCTCGATAGGCCAATGGATGATAGGAATGCTATCGAAATGCAAGCAATTGCTGCCATTGAGCACGTTGGAAGTTTGTGTATTTTCTTGATGGATATCTCTGAGCAATGTGGCACAAGCTTGGAAGATCAACACAATTTGTTNGATGAAGTCAAGGCATTATTGCCTGATATAGACATGATCGTTGTAGTCTCAAAGGCTGATTTAATGGAGCCAAGACCGGAAAACTGGGATGATGTTAAGGTCGCAGAATCCGAGTGGGATGGAGAAGGCGAGCCTGAACTACCTGTATTGATTGATGAAGAAGGATGTGTCACAATATCATCATTGGATGATGTTGGAGTAACTGCACTTAGATTGGAAATAGTTAGGCGATGTAAGGCAAACATGTCTTCAGACCCTTTGTCCTTGCCAGAAGGATGGCACCGTCAGTCCTAAGCGCCAAAACCTAGCAACTGAAGCGCTATTGGCGCTACTATCGCAGCAAAGAAAACGAAGAACATTATTCTCATCATTTTGTCATTCTTTTCCTGTTTTTCCAGTTTTTCTACACAGGTGACTTCTTTACAAATTCGTGGATCTGACTTAACATCGATATGGATTCCACACATTCTGCAATGTTTGTGTGCGGTAAGATGAGAAGATACCTTACTGCGTGTGCTGCTGATTTTCTTGCTAACTTTGTCCTTAATCGCCTTTGCATCAACCATTCTATCACTCAGCCTTAACTAAAGTTCCAATGAAGGGTCTACCTTCGAGAGCATCCTCTACTCTGCTCAAATCTCTACCGTCTAAAACAGCTAACCTGATTCCAGCATCCATTGCCCACTTTACTGCGATTGGGTCAACAGCGGCAGATTCCCCAGGGCTAAGAGCCTCTGTCCCAGTGATTTCTGCCAACTCTGAGAGTGTTAGCTCTTCGATTGGTTTTGCCTCAGGGTTTTGTCTAGGATCGCTATCGTGGATGTGGCTGACATTGGTCGCAATCACGCAATGCGGCGCTCCGCAATCCCTTGCTAATGCAACAGCAACAGCGTCTGTAGTATGTCCCGGAGTTGTTCCACCCATTACCACAATACTGTGGCTTTCTAGCAGGTCTGCGGCTTTGCCAGTGGTTTCAGGAATTACTGGACTAACATTACAACCGATTTCGAGTAAGGATTGTTGCAGAATTGTTGCATTTAATCTCGTCGCAGATATCCCGACGGTGTCTAGTCTATAGGAGTCTGAGAATGATTCTTTAGCTAGAGTGATTGCTTCTCTAGCAGGAAGACCTCCNCCTACTACNATCCCCAATTTCCTGCCATTTCCTTCAAAGTGGACTGCCATTTGGCGAAGTTGACCAAACCAAATTGAGCGCTGCTCTGCTTCTTCAGGTCTCAGAAGCGAACCGCCAAGTGCGATAATTTGGGTCGGCATCGATACTCCGTGAAAGACGCCCATTCAATATGGTTCCTTCTCAGAAGCCTTCAAAGTCCCCGCCTCAGCCCTTAGGGCTGGGGGAGACCTGTATGAGTGATGATCCAGAACAGGCCACCCGCCGATTAAAACTCAAATTGGCTCTTGAAGACCTCAGAGAGATGAAAGGTTTCGGAACTGAATTAGTTACTGTGATTATTCCTCCGGATAGACAGGTTTCTGATGCTAGACAAATGTTGCAAAATGAACACGGGCAGGCTGCTAACATCAAATCTAAATCGACAAAGAAGAATGTTCAAGGGGCAATTGAGTCAGCAATTTCTTCACTTTCAAAGTACCGTGATGCCGGCGACAGGGGCATCGCTCTTTTTACAGGTTCAATTATTGTTGGAAACAATAAAACAAGACACATCACAGTGGTAATTGACGACCTGCCTCAACCTTTGCTATCATTCAGGTATCGTTGTGACTCCAAGTTTGAATTGACACAATTAGAAGATATGCTCATCGATAAGAAATCGTATGGGTTGTTTGTTATCGATCGTGCTGAAGCTGCCTATGGTATTGCCACAGGTAAGCGAATACATGTTCAGGAATATCTGGTTTCCAACATCATGGGCAAACACCGACAAGGTGGCCAATCGGCTCAGAGATTCGAGAGGCTAATCGAAGAGGCTGCTCACAAATTCTTCAAGCGGGCAACTGAGCATGCTTGTTCATACTGGCTACCAGAATTGGAAAATATCCAGGCGATAATTATTGGAGGACCTGGTGCTACCAAGGATTTCGTAGTCAAGAATGANTATTTCCATCATGAGATCACTAAGAAAATTGCAAAGACAACTTTTGATGTAGGTTATTCGAATGAAAGCGGCGTTAGAGAATTAGTAGACAATGCTGGNGGACTTATGGGTGAGATTGAATTGGACGCTGAACGTCAAATTGTGACTGAATTCTTAGAGGAATTAATCAAGCCAAGCCCTAAGGCAACCTATGGTGAAAAAATGATTCGTCAAGCACTCGAACAAGGAGCTGTAGCAAAACTGCTAATCAGTGAAGGTATGAGGAAAAACGTTGTTGACATCAATTGTAATTCATGCGGCCATGACTGGACAGTAAGCGTTGGTCGAACCGATGCATTACCCGCCTGTCCAAAATGCAAAGCAGATGGCGACGATTTGCGTGAAATGAGTTCAGTTTCGCTTATCGACGAGTTTTCAATATTGGCTGCAAAGGGACGATCCGAAGTTAAATTCATTTCTACCGATACCGAAGAAGGGGCTCAATTGGCTTCTGGTTTCGGAGGATTAGCAGCGGTTCTTCGCTATCCNATGATGTGAGGTATAGGCATGAATAATCTTAGGAAGATCATCGAACCATCTCTAGAGTCAGCGTTGNCTGGGATAGGTGTCTCGGGTGACTTCTGGAAGAAAGCATTGGGGACTAGTAGAGAAAAAGCGCAAGGAGATTTGTCCCTGCCTTGCTTTCCGTTTGCTAAGCAACTAGGACGTAACCCGGTAGAAATCGCCGAACAGTTGGCATCTTCTCTCTCGGGAGATTTCGAAGTTGCAGCAGCCGGAGGTTACTTGAATTTCAAAGCGAAGTCAGAATGGCTTGCTAGAAACATAATGAGTATGGATTTAGTTCCTGGAGATACTAAAGTTCTGATTGAGCATACTAGTGCTAATCCAAATGGGCCATTCCACGTGGGGCGTGCGAGAAATGCAATACTTGGGGACACTCTTGTTCGTCTTAACCGGCTTTATGGTAATGAAGTGCGTGCAGAATACTATGTTGATGATATGGGAAAACAAGTTGGGGTTCTCGCTTGGGCACTATCTAACCTATCTAAACAGCAAGTAGATGAGATTCTTGATGATGTCGACAGTATTAATCCTCGTTGGGCAGGTAAGAAGGATCATGAAACAGTTCGATGGTATCAAGCTGCACAAAGTCTACGCTCGAATGGAGATGTAGACGATATTGAAGAAGCAATTGGCAAATTAGTTCATGCATCTGAACATGGTGATGATGCGGTTCTTGCCCAATTCGAACAGGCTTACAAGCCAGTTCTAGACGGAATGCTGGAAACACTTTCTCGCTTGGGAATAGAATTTGATACTTTCACAAAAGAATCTGAATTTGTTGTTAATGGTTCAGTTGCCGCTTTGATGGAGAAGCTAGAGAGTCTTGAGATACACGGTGTTGCAGATAACGGTGCTCACTTCTTAGACCTAGGTCAAAGAGGATTGAAAGGCAAGACTGATTTCTTCTATAGAAGAGGAGANGGCTCTTCACTATATGCGACTAGAGATATTGCTTATCACATGTGGAAATGGCAACAATGTGACAATTTAATCAACATCCTTGGTGAAGATCACAAACTACAAGCAAAGCAAGTTGGAATGACTCTAACAGAATTAGGCGAAAAAGTTCCTAATGTGATGTTCTATGCCTTCATTAAATTGCCAGAAGGTAAAATGAGCACTCGCAAAGGAAATGTTGTCTTCATGGACGACTTGCTTGAAGAAGCAAAGGCACAGGCTGCTTCAGTTGTCCGTGAATTAAGAAGCGATCTAAATGATGATGAAATCAATTTGATTGCTGAAGCAGTTGGAGTTTCTGCTGTCAGATTTAATATTGTGAAAGTTAGTCCCGAAAAAGGCTTCACATTCAGATGGGAAGAGGCGCTATCGTTTGAAGGAGAAAGTGCACCATTCGTAATGTATTCACACACTAGAGCTTGCTCTATCGCCCGAAAGGTCGGACGAGATGCTAATTTCGATAGCACTGGTGAAATTCCTGATGCAATGCATGAAATGCTACGAGTGATGTCTAATTATGTTGACAAACTTGAACAATCGATTACTGAAAACAAACCACATATTTTTGCATTATACTTGCTTGAATTGGCTACTGCTTACAATTCATTCTACCGTGATTGTCACGTAATAAAGGACGGCGAAGTTGATGAATTCAATTACGCAGTTAGTGAGAAGGCCAGAGAACTACTCCGCNACGGTATGATTGGAGTAGGAATCAATCCTCTGGAATCGATGTGAATGGGTCTTCAGGAGTTCGTCCTGCAGCCTCAACTTCAGCGCCAACGATTCGTAATTCTGCCATTGCGTCCTCAAGAGATTCTGCTTGCTTGAGGAATCTTGTAGGAGGCCAACCTAAGTCAATTTTACCTGGCTCAATAGTAGACTCCTCAATCCAAGCTTCACAAGATTGACCAGTGCACATTGCTGAGAAGGTCTCGAGGTCAATCCAAAATGTTCTCCGTTTGCACACTGGGCAATCTCTGCAGTGCATGCTGGACAAAACTGTCATAGCGTTCTCACCAACTTGATCAATTTCCCAAATTACGAAATCAGAACGATTGAGAGACATAAGATGAGACTTCTTCAAAAATGTCCTCAATACCTTCCAAGCAACCTCTTCAGTAGAAAAAATCCCTAGCCCGATTGTGTTTCCGTTCTCCTCGGTAACCGAGGGTACGAATACTCTGGATAGGCTGGACATAGTAAGTGCTGGTAATCGACAGCCCTTCAATCCCTCGTCCATTCATGCTCAACTACTGCCAATCCGCCAGGATGCGGGAAAGGTGCATCTGGTTTCTCGATTCTTATCGATATAGCAGCTACAACTTCATGCTGTGAGATGTTGCTTACTAGTTTGTAGCACAATGTTTCCATCAAATTTACAGGTTCAGAATCGACAATCTCTGTATCAACTGCAGATTGAAGGTCTGCATAGTTTAGAGTAAGTTCAATGTCATCGCCAGTAACATCTTCAACTAAAGTTGCCCAAATTGAAATCACAAAAGGTTGCTCCTTTTCTCTCTCAAAGTCATATACGCCATGCTTTGCCATTACCTCGTAGGATTCTAGTCCAACTCTAGTGGCCATAGAATCACTCCTCTCTTTCGTGAACCCAAATCAAATGATAGCCAAATTGGGTCTTGATAGGTTCTGATACTGTTTTCAGCGGGATTGTCCACACNGCTTCATCGAACTCACGTACCATTTGGCCCTTCCTGAACCAACCTAGGTCTCCACCTTTCTGGCTCGATGGGCAATCTGATTTCTTCCTTGCAGTCTTTTGAAAGTCTTTGAATTTCTTTATGTTCATAGCTAGTTGAGTTGCCTCTCCTTTGCTCTTTACTAGAATGTGGCTGGCATGTGCGCTTGGATTAACCATATTTTCACCTCAGGCATCAGGGTTGTATGCTAGGAACTTCATGTAGTTTCCATAAATTGTGGCAGAGATGCCTAGGCTTTCTTCATTGAATCTAGACATGTCGTCGAGATAGGTGTGATATTCGTATGAACCACTTCCATAACATACTGCGGCTCTACCAATCACATTACCTCCATCAAGGCTGTAAACGAATGGGCAGTGGTCTGAATTACATGGCATGCTGCCAGGCTCGCCTTTTGCACCTTGGTATAGTCCCAAATTGATTACGTATTTCTCTGCCATAGCAGGGTTATCTTTCTTGTATTCTTCAGACAAGGCCTTGATGTGCTCATAATCATCGGGATGGTTCGTGAAAAGCGTAACTGAGTTGCCTCTATTTTCAAGATCAATATCAACATGGTTCATGTCGAGATTTACATAAAGTCTGAGNTTCTCTGCNAAATCTTGGTTCATTTCCTCAACATATGCAGTTGAGCCCCACAATCCTTCTTCCTCGCCTCCCCATGTACAGAATCTGATTGTTCTATCTGGTTCGCCGTTCTCTTCAATGTACTCGGAGAACATTGTAGCCATTTCAAGAACAGTTGCAGTTCCTGAGGTGTCATCNACAGCGCCNGGTGCATGGTAGACAGTATCATGGTGTCCTCCGACAATCAATAATTCACTGCTTGCACCATAGTAGGTTCCACATGGGACTCGAATTGTCAACTCTTGGTCGTTTGTAACGTCCATAATCATCTCCAATCTGCCGCTGCCATTGATTACTACGGATTCTAGAATTTCACCTGCGTCTTTGCTCATCGCAATGAACGCCATGTCGGTAGGCATGCTTCCTCCGTTAGCTTCGATTATTGCACTGTGGCTGGTTCCCTTGAAAATTGGAACGCAATCATTGCCTTCGATTAGACCACAATTGTAATTCTTGTTGACTCTGATTATCGACGCAAGGTCNTTTTCTATAGCGCGAACCATGATGTCGGTATTTCCTGAAACAGAACCNCCTCCGACNAGATATCCAACCTTGCCAGAAGCAGAGGCCCAAAGGGAATCATCTGAACCATCTCCNAGATGAACTACTTCGATATTATCTCCAAACATNAATGAAGATTGTCCAGAGAATCCTTGGATCACATAGTCCATACGATGATTGAGCGTAGTTACTTGCTGTCCAACATCCGCTGGTGAACAAGGAACTATTCCGAATCCTCCAGCAGTCCCTGGTATGCAAACTCTTAGGCTAGGCTCACTGTTTACACTGTGCATTGGAACTTCGTAAGTGTGCAATGTCGATTGATATCCAAGTTCTTCGAATAGGTTATTGATATATTCCGCAGTAGCTTGCTCTTCAGCAGTGCCGCTCATTCTTCCATACCAATCTGGATGTCCCAACTCCAGTAAATCTTCGACATATCCTCTAGTGCGGTCTTGGTCGTAAGATAGAGATGCTCCGTAGTCTACGGGTTCATCTTCCAAGTAGAAATACATGAAAGTCGATGAAATAAAGAGAGTAACNAGTATAACTGCCATGACAGTTGTGTTTTGCAAGAATTGGAATGCGGAGCGCCTATTATTGGCTTCACTCCATTCTTCAGCAATTTCAGCAGAGATTATTTCATCATCGCTCATTGCAATTCCTCGCCAGTCCAGCGCTTGGTTAGGTCGTTATCCCTTCCAAGGTGGTCGAGTACTCTTGCAACTATGAAGTCTATCAAATCATCCATGCTTTGGGGTAAGTTGTAAAATCCTGGAGATGCAGGAATAACTGTTACTCCCCAGCCAGATAATTTAGCCATGTTTTCGAGGTGTACAGTTGCATAAGGGGCTTCTCTTGGAACTATAATCAGATTCCTCCTTTCCTTCATTGCCACTATTGCTGAACGTGTTGCAAGATTGTCACCTATGCCAGCGGCTAGCTTTCCGAGAGTAGTACCGCTACATGGGCAAATCACAACAGCGTCAATCTCCGCAGATCCAGATGCAGATTTGGCCGCTATGTCGTCGTTATTTTCGAGAATTGCACCCGTTTTTTCAGCAAGTTGTTCCGGAGTCAATCCTTCGCACTCATGCGCCATTGTTAGCCGACCAGATTCTGTGACAACTATTCTAGCATCACTGCCGAGGATTTCTGCTAAACGTACTCCGTAGATTGCGCCAGAAGCGCCAGAGATAACAAGAACAGTCTCGCCCATTAAGCACAACTCGCAAGGAATCATCTATCAAGTTATGTCCATGGCTGTACGAAGTACAGTTTCGAGAACTTCTACTGCTTCAGCAAAAGATTTAGGGTCTATAGACCATCCAACTCTAAGCCAATCATCTAGTCCTGAATCAAACATACAACCGGGCACTGCCAGCAGGCCATGCTCCTTTCCAATNGTATCAATCATNTCCAGTGTNTTAACGCCCGGAACCCTGAATGCTCCAAAGACGCCGTAAGGCGGCGGATTCCAATCAATCCCAACACGATTTAGCATTGATTGTAACAAAGGTAAATTCTTCTCACGATAGAATTCAATCAAATCCACTGGTTCGTTGAGATTGTCTTTGATCTTTTCAGCGATTCGAATTACAGGGGATGACATTATTCCTGCCAAATTGTGAAATGTATTTCCTGCATTTGCAATAATCTCTGCACTTGCAATCATCCAGCCATAGCGAATTTGCCCCAGGCCATGTATCTTTGTTAGGGATGAGATTGAAACGCAGTTATCTCCTTCAAAGAAAAACGGCTTCCAATTCCTGTCAGCTCCTGAGTATACTTCATCGCTAATTATTCTGACATCATTTTTTCTGCATTCTTGAATCAACCATTCCCTGTCGGATTCAGTATAAGACCATCCGACTGGATTTAATTGAGGGCAGACCATCAGTAGATCGACTTGAGATAGGACAGTCGCCCACTCTTCACGATCAATAATCCAAGCGCTATCTGTCGGCTTTCTTCTAACTACTATGGTTTCGAGTCCTAGGATTCTGGCAGTTTGACTAAGAGGTCCATATGAAGGCATCTCAACTGCAACCTTGCCTCCCCTAGATACTGCTGAAATTGCAATACTAATCGCTTGAGTTGCTCCATGAGTCAGAAGTACGTTTTCAACCGGAACTCCATACATTTCGCTTACCATTATTCTATCATCACTACCGGGCCCTCTATGGTCCTTCCAAATGTCTTCAATAGTCCCCAAATCCCAAGGGAACTGAAGTCCAGAGAATGAAAGATTGTGTGGCCTCATTTCCTTTAGTCTAGGGATGTACCATTTTAGATAAGCCACGGGCGGAATTTCTTGACCCCTCGCAGGCCCTCCTGCATTTGGGTGGTAGCCTTCCATGGTGCGCTGATGGGGAAGCAACTAATGAAGATTCATTCACTGTAAATTTCTCTTGATAGAGAGGATACATTGTTCTTCAGAGATTGTAAAATTTGTTCTCTGGTTAAACTGAATCCTAATGTGGAAAGGCTCGTTGTTGTGTCCATGCCTAGGCCACATCCNCTAACCATTTCGACCCTGCCAGGTGGAGTTTCATAATTGATAGTAAATCCATGCCTACTGGTCCATCGCAAGAAGGATAGGCCTATCGAGCAAACTTTGTTTTCACCAATCCAGACACCCTGCATTCTTTCATCTCTATTCGCATTGATTCCATTGTCAGATAGTGCCTTTATGACCCATTCTTCTAGTATAGAGATAATCGCCTTAACATTAGATTCNCCTTCTAAATCCCATTTGAAAATTGGATAAACAACAATTTGCCCTGGTCCGTGCCAAGTAAGCCCACCTCCTCTATCGACTGCAGCGGTTGCATAATCTACTGGGGGCTTGATTCCATCATTACGAGCTCTCGGGCCGATGGTAACTATCTCGTCATGTTCACACACAATTAGTGTATCCATTATTTCGTCATTGATTCGTTTTGCTTGCATTATTCGCATTAACTCATCTGCATCTGCATGGCTAATCCTGCCGATGTCGTTGATTACGAATTTACGCATTAGCTCACCTTAGAATCGTCCGCTACTACCGAATCCGCCTTTACCTCTATCGGTTGTTGATAAATCTTCCAAACTGACTTCTCTGTAACTCGTAATAGGAACCGGTGCAATCAGCATTTGAGCGACTCTTTCCCCCTTTGCTAATACAATTTCACTCCCTTCTCCAATCCAGGTTGCTAGTACCATTAATTCTCCTCTGTAATCAGAATCGATAGTTCCAACTCCATTTGGCATAATCATGCCCTTGGCGCCCAGGGATGAGCGAGAACGAATTTGACCTTCCCAGCCTTCGGGAATTGCTACCGCCAAACCGGTTCTAATTTTGGTCGATGTGCCCTTTCTTACTGTTGTCTCTTCTAAAGATCGTAAATCCCATCCCGCTGCGGATTTGCTACCTTGTGTGGGCTCGGATGCTTCCGGATCTAGTTTGGCGAATAACACTTCGACACTTTCTCGCATGGTGTACTCCAAACACTGGCGACTATCAAGGGCTTTGGTATGTTTTCGTATATTCCGATTTTTTCCACGGTGTTAAACAAAGGATAGAGATGATAAACTTCCGACTTTCAANTACGAAGGCTGACCCAGCGAGTCGACCACTTAGAATGGCATAATTTGGGGAACTTTATTCCCCAACTTTATAGGCTCGTTTGAACGGCCAACAAAATCCACCGCGAGCGAAAATTGGGAGGGACACAAGATGCAACCAGAATCACAAAATCAAGACGGCTTCGACCTAGACCTTTCATCCGAGTTCGTAGAACCAATGCTGAAAGAATCATTAGATAGATTCGTTCTATTCCCAATAGAACACGCCGAAGTTTGGGAGATGTACAAGATGCATGCAGCATCTTTCTGGACAGCAGAAGAAATAGATTTGGCCGAGGATGCCAAAGACTGGGCCACTCTTACTGCGGACGAGCAGCACTTTTTGAAACATGTTTTAGCATTCTTCGCCGCATCCGATGGTATTGTTAACGAAAATTTGGTTGTAAACTTCGCAAACGAAGTACAATGGGCTGAAGCCCGTACTTTCTATGGTTTCCAAATNATGATGGAGAACATCCATGCTGAAACCTATTCATTATTGATTGATACTTACATCAAAGATCCAGTTGAGAAAGACCATTTATTCAAGGCTCTAGAGACAGTACCATCAGTAGAAAAGAAGGGCAATTGGGCTCTACGCTGGTTAGATCAAAAGCGTGCATCATTCGCAGAAAGATTAGTTGCGTTTGCTGCTGTTGAAGGAATATTTTTCTCAGGTTCTTTCTGTGCGATTTTCTGGCTAAAAAAGAGAGGCTTAATGCCTGGTCTGACNTTCTCAAATGAATTGATAAGCAGGGATGAAGGGCTTCATTGCGACTTCGCATGCCTGCTACATTCTATGCTTGTTAGAGGTGCAGGTGAAATGAAGATTCGCCAAATCATCTCTGAGGCTGTAGAGATAGAAATCGAATTCGTTACAAGTGCTTTACCTGTATCTTTGATTGGAATGAATGCAGATCTTATGAAACAATATATTCACTTTGTAGCTGATAGATTGTTGGTGGCATTTGGTGTTTCAAAAGTCTATAATGCAGAAAATCCGTTCCCGTGGATGGAGATGATCTCCATGCAAGGGAAGACCAACTTCTTCGAGAAGAGAGTTGGCGAATATCAGAAGGCAGGTGTAATGGGTTCATCCAGTCTTGGAGCGGTACAACAGCGCTTCTCAATGGAGGAAGACTTCTAAACCGTACGCGTCCGACCACGGATGCTGCACGCTCACAGGGAAAGAAATCAGGGGGACAGAAATTATGGGTCTACAAGTAGTAAAGAGGAATGGAGAAAANGAAGATGTCAGGTTTGATGCAATNCAAGAGAAGTTGGCAAATCTTTCAGTAGGACTTAACCAAGAGTGGGTTGATCCAGGACTAGTTACCAAATTAGTTATCGAAGGACTATACGATGGTGTCACCACTACCGAACTCGACGAACTAGCAGCGGAGACTGCAGCATCCCTAGCTGCACAACACCCTGATTACTCTAAACTTGCAGCAAGAATTTGTGTAGATAATCTTCACCGTTCAACCAAGGACATTTTTAGTGAAGTTGTTTCCGATTTGAGAAATTACATGGATCCTGAATCTGGAAAGCATGCACCTCTAATCTCTGAAGAGATTTACAACATCATTATGGAAAACAAGGATGTATTGGACGCACACATCGACTACAGCCGTGATCACAATTACGATTACTTCGGATTCAAGACTCTGGAGCGCTCATACCTATTACGCTTAGACGGTAATGTTGCAGAAAGGCCTCAACACATGTTGATGCGTGTATCAGTAGGTATTCACCACGGAAATATCGAGAAGGCTTTGGAAACCTATGATTTGATGAGTGAGGGGTGGTTTACTCACGCAACTCCGACTCTGTTCAACTCCGGAACACCAACTCCACAGATGTCTTCCTGTTTCCTACTAACAATGATTGAAGATTCTCTAGACGGAATTTATGACACCTTGAAACAATGTGCAAGAATTTCAAAGTCTGCTGGTGGAATTGGACTATCTATTCACCAAATTAGATCCAAAGGATCCTACATCAAAGGAACAAATGGCCATTCAAACGGATTGGTACCAATGCTTAGAGTCTTCAACGACACAGCACGATATGTAGACCAAGGTGGCGGTAAGCGTAAGGGAAGTATTGCTATCTATCTAGAGCCATGGCACCCAGACATTTTCGAATTCCTTGACTTGAGAAAGAATCATGGAAAGGAAGAGATGAGGGCACGTGATCTATTCTATGCTTTGTGGACTCCTGATTTGTTTATGGAGAGAGTTGAAGCAAATGCTGAATGGTCTCTATTCTGTCCAAATGAGTGTCCTGGATTACATGACACCTATGGCGATGAATTCCGTGCTTTGTATGCTAAGTACGAATCTGAGGGTCGTGCACGAAGAACAGTAAAAGCTCGTGAACTATGGGATGCAATTACTCAATCTCAGATTGAGACCGGTACTCCTTACATGCTTTACAAGGATGCTTGCAACGAGAAATCTAATCAGAAGAACTTGGGAACAATCAGATCTTCTAATCTATGTACTGAAATCATTGAGTACACCGCACCTGATGAAGTTGCAGTTTGCAATCTAGCATCTATCGCATTACCTAAGTACGTTAATTCAACAGAGGGAACTTTTGACCATCAGAAGTTGTTTGATGTAACATACCACGCTACTGGTAACCTAAACCGTGTTATTGATGTTAACTTCTATCCAGTTAAAGAAGCAGAGAACTCCAACATGCGCCACCGTCCAATTGGGCTAGGAGTTCAAGGGCTTGCTGACACATTTGCAATGCTCAAATTACCATTTGAGTCTGATCAGGCAAAGCAACTGAATAAGGAGATATTTGAGACGATTTACTTCGCATCTTGCTCCGCTAGCCTAGATGCTGCAAAGGAAGAGGGNCCTTACTCTACCTTCGAAGGTTCACCTGCTAGTAAGGGACTACTACAGCCTGATCTATGGGGAATGACAGATCACTCAGGACGCTGGGATTGGGATACTCTAAGAGGAGAAATTATGGAACACGGTATGCGCAATTCTCTGATGGTTGCACCAATGCCAACAGCTTCTACAAGTCAGATTCTTGGAAATAACGAATGTTTCGAAGCATTCACTTCCAACCTATATGTTAGAAGAACACTCTCTGGTGAATTTATTGTTCTGAANAAGCACCTGGTTAGTGACCTAATNGAAAGGGGACTCTGGTCTTCAGATATGAAGGATGAAATCCTACGTCACAAGGGTAGCGTTCAAGCAATTGCTGCAATTCCTGAAGATTTGAAGGAATTATACAAGACCACTTGGGAAATCAAGCAGAAGCATGTTATCGACATGGCAGCAGACCGTGGTGCATACATTGACCAAAGCCAATCACTGAACATCCACATGATCGATGCAAACCCTGCTAAGGTCACCTCCATGCACTTCTACGGCTGGAGAAAGGGATTGAAGACAGGAATGTACTACCTAAGAACCAAGGCAGCTGCTGACGCAATTCAGTTTACTGTCGAGCAAAAGAAGGCTGAAGATGAAACTGTCGGGGGATTAGCAAATCGTGCTGAAGTCACAAGTATTGAAGCAATAGCGTGTTCTTTGGACACTCCAGATGACTGCTTAAGTTGCGGTTCATGAACTAGTTTGTTATTGGTGAACCAGTTTGGTATTGCTAAACATTTGGTCATTAGGCCATTTCATCCAGTGGACATTTATTGGGCGTTTCTTTCTACGAAACTGGTGGATTTTCTTCATTCTTTCAATAGGCTGGGAAATTCTAGAATTATATCTCCCATATGAGTTTGTCAAAGAAAAATGGGATAACAAAATCTCTGATATTGTAGTGAATACTATCGGTTTCCATCTTGGTAATAGACTACGCTATGCCCCTAAAGGATTGTAAATTCAGGCTATGTGAATAGCGTGACCTAGGGTTGCTAGTACCGCTTCATGAGTCATCTCAGTCATTGTTGGATGTGCGTGGATTGTTCCAGCGATGTCTTCCAATAATGCTCCCATCTCAATGGCCAAAGTCCATTCTCCAACTAGTTCGCTGACATGGGTTCCAACTGCTTGTACACCTAGGATTCTGTGGTCATCTTCACGGGCAACTACTCTAACGAATCCACCAGTCTTTTCTGCCTCTTGGGTCAGAGATCTTCCGTTAGCAGCGAGAGGGAACTTTCCAGTAATTACTGGATGTCCAGCCTCTTTTGCCTCGTCAGGAGACATACCTACTGAGACAATTTCTGGCTCGGTGAATACGATTGCAGGGACTGCAACTGGGTTGTAAGCACGGTTTGTGCCGGCAATGATTTCTGCGACCATCTCTCCTTGGAATGATGCTACATGCGCAAGCATTTCTCCTAAATCGGAAACATCACCAATTGCATAAACTCCCTTCATGTTGGTTTGGCACTGGTCGTTAACCTTGACAAATCCACGCTCGTTTAGAGCAACACCTGTTGGAGCAAGCCCTTCACTACGTGGTCTGCGACCTACGGTAACAAGCACTCTGTCGGCTTCCACAGATTGCATCTTTGATTCATCGTCAGCGTTGTTCTTGTCGATGAAATTTAGCTTGAGTTTTCCATTGTCAAGTTTCTCAACACCCTTTGCAAATACTCCAGTGTTTACCTTGACCTTGTTCTTCTTGAGGAATAATTCTAGAGGTCGGCGCAATTCCTTGTCAAAAATTGGCAGAACGCTATCCATTGCCTCTACGATTGTTACTTCAGTACCTAGCATTCGGTGAACGATTCCAAGTTCAAGTCCGATATATCCTCCACCTACAACAACTAGGTGATCCAACTTTTCGTCGATATCAAGTGCTTCTCTGCTGGAAATAACTCCATCACCATACTTCATGAATGGCAATTCGATAGGGACGCTTCCGTTTGCTAGAATAATATTCTCTGCCTCAATTTGAGTGTCTCCGACAACGACAGTCTTTGCATCCTTGAACTCAGCCCAGCCGGTGATTAATTCTGCACCTGAACTCTTCAATAGGTGCTCAACACCCTTGTTCAAGCGGTCAACGATGTCATCCTTCCATCCCTTTAGTGCAGCCATTTCAAGCTCAGCAGGTCCAGGAATTGAAATTCCCATGTGCCCGCCTTTCTTGGCATGCTTTGCTAAATCGTGAAATTTGTGAGCAGCGTGAATCATTGCTTTAGAAGGAATACATCCTCTGATTAGACATGTTCCTCCGGCTCTTTCTCCTTCGACAATAACGGTGTCCATGCCAAGTTGTGCTGATCTAATTGCAGCAACGTATCCACCAGGGCCTGCTCCAACGACTAATACCTTGCACTTTCTAGTCTTCATTCAAATCGACCTCACATGAAGATTGTTGCTGGGTTTTCAAGCAGAGCTTTAAGCCTTTGAACGAGCATTGCTCCATCCCAGCCATCAACTACTCTGTGGTCCCAAGATGATGATAATCTCAGCATCTTTCGAATTACGATTTGTCCATTGCGAACAACTGGAGTATCTACTGCATTGTGAACTCCCAATATACCAACTTCTGGTTTGTTGATAATTGGTGTTGCACCTAGGCCCCCCATTCTTCCTAGGCTCGTAATTGTGAATGTTGAACCAGTCAACTCATCGAGTCCAGCAGTTCCATCACGTGCAGCTTGGCTAACTCTTTGCATTTCAGATGCAGATTGCCAGATATCCTGTGCTTCAACATGCTTAACGACAGGAACGTATAGTCCTCTGTCGGTTTGAGTTGCAATACCTAGGTGTACTGCATCATGTCTGGTTACAACACCCTTGTCGTCATCGAAAAGGGCGTTGCAAACTGGATTCTCTCCTAATGCCTTGACAAGTGCTTGCATAATGAATGGCAAGTAAGTCAACTTAGGCTGTCCTTCAGCACGTGTAGAGTTTAGGTGAACTCTCAACTCATCCAAATGAGTGATGTCCACTTCTTCAAAGTATGAGAAGTGAGGAATTGTTGTGTATGATGCAGTCATGCTCTCTGAAATCTTTCTTCTCAAGCCGATGACAGGAACTTCAGTAGTTCCTGTTTGAGCAGTTCGAGCAGGTCCTGCTGCTGCGACTGGACTTCCAGCAGCCTTCCATGAATCCAAATCTCCGTGAGTGATTCTTCCCGCAGGTCCACTTCCAGAGACTGTAGTCAAATCGATTCCACTCTCACGTGCACGCTGGCGGACTGCTGGTGAAGCAAGTGGTCTAGCACCGGGTGCTGCTACAACTACTGGAGTTGGAGCAGGCGTAGGCGCCGCTGGTGCAGGTGCGACCTCTTCTTTGACCGGTTCAGGAGCAGGTGCTTCTTCGACAACTTCCTCAACAGGTTCAGGCGCTTCTTCAACAGGAGTTCCTTCGCCATCGGTTTCAAATTCGATACAAACTTGTCCTACTGCAAGAATTGTTCCTGGTTCACCGACAATTGATTTGACAACACCATCTGTTGGCGATGGTATCTCAACAGTTGCTTTGTCAGTCATCACTGATAGAATAGG
>PAJN01000033.1 GCA_002710205.1 Methanobacteriota archaeon
CCAACGCCATTCCATAATCAAAAAAAAGCGTTTGCCTAAACGTCCCTGCAACAAGAACGCTATCATCATCTAAAACCAAATGGCCCGCAATTGTGTCATCATCAGGGCCATTAGCAATCTGGGTCCACCCCATTGAAGTTTCGCCAGAGTTAGCAACTGAGAATAATGGTAACAAAAGCATGAGCAAAGCCAAGTGCACGTTTACGCGGCTCATATGCCGCCATAGACATCACACTATTGAAATGATGGATTTGTGCGCAATATCAATGTTTAATCACTATTTGGAGAATGCATGAGCAAGGTTTTTTCTCACACAGCAAGAAAACCAATGTCTCCCGAACAGGTCCAAAAAGGGCTTGAGTCATTTCGTAATCCAAGTAAATGGCCTGATTGGAATAGTAGTGCGAAAAACCTACTCGCTACCAAGGCAGAATCTATCGATGAGGGCGACCATTTGGCTATTTTCCAAGTGATAAAGGGAAGTCTAATTGAAACTAAATGGTTTGTAAATTCGATCAGAGAAGGAGACAAATTCTGTGAAATTGAGTTGCTTGGAGAAGGTCAAAACAGAAATGAAAGACCAATTGCTAAGGGATTAAAGAAATTATCAATTTCGATAACTTTTCTCTATCAAGAAAATGGAGGAATCGAAGTTCATTCTAGTTGTGAAGTTTCAAGGCTGTTAGCTCTTTTTTCCAAGCAAATTAATGCATTCATGAAAACACATGCAGAACAATTTCTTACCGACTTATCGATGATTGAATAACCGGTGTATCTATGGAACGCGGGCAATACCGTCGAAATATGGCGGCGAAAAGGGCTAGCGGAAGTGGTAATCGACGCCGCAAACCTAAGAAGAAGCCAAAGGCTCACGGTGGGCCACCCAAAAAAGAGTTGATTGAACGACATATTGAGTATGATAAATCAGCAAAGTCCGCTGCAAATAACCGATTCAACCTGTCTCCATTACCAATAGGCATTCCTGAAAATTTAACAGCACCGGGGCACTTTACCTTTGATTGGGAGAACAACCCTGTTTCACTAAAGACAGAGGCTTTTCTTGCTGAAAAGGTTGTGAAAAGGGGTGAATTTGGCTGGCTTTCAGATGAAAGGGTTGCTGAAATTGGAGAGATGGTTGACGATCTAGACATGACAATAGACCAGGCACTTTCGTTAAGAAGTGCAATGTTACAACAGAAAACCGTCTATTCGCATGGACTGTTACAGGCAAGAGGTAAGGCGCTGTACAGGTTATACAGAGAGGGAGCATCCGTCGTAGATTTATCTAAGAAATTTGATTTCCCTCCAATGAATATTTTCAGATTGATTCTAAAGGAAATGGGTTGGTCTAAATCTAGAATCAAAGAAACCTTACGGGCACCTTCTAAATTCAAACAAAGAGAGAGGAATGAATTTGAAGCCGCTGAAGCTGCTGACAGGGTCAGCAATGTTGACCAATCTGAAACTCATTCGCGTGCTGATATATTCGAAGATATTCTAGCAGATTGGTTTGAAAATCAAGGTGTAAGAGTAAGAAGACAGGGTGAAATGGTAAAAGAGCAAATGCAAGAGCATGGGCGACCTGTCAATACTCCCGATTTACTATTCTTGGACCATGTTGAAATTAACGGAGAACCCGTTGCTTGGATTGATGCAAAGCATTTCTATGGCGCAGATGTAAATTTCCAAAGGAAGAAAATCGTGAAACAAGCCGGAAGATATGTTGATACTTGGGGTCAAGGGGCATTGGTGTTCCGCCATGGTTTTTGTGAGAATATACACATTCCTGGAACGGTTCTATTAGATTGTGGGCCGCTTGACTTGGATCCTCTAAACAAATCTACTGAATCCTAGTTTCTCTTACTCCTAATCCAAAACTTCTCAACCTAATGGCTAACTCAGTATAATCAAATTCTTGATCTAAGGATTTTGGAACGATGATTAAAGAAGTACCCAGCATACACAAATGTGGACTTAGAGATTCTTCGGTATGCTCGATTACGGTGCTAAGTAAATTGGCCCTTTCTACCTCTTCTAACAATCCTGATTCCATAGCAAATCTATCTGCTTCATCAAGTAGTATGCCCCATATTGAACGTTCCCAACTTTTCTTTTCTAAACGCTCAACAGCAGCCTCTCCAGCATTGCTAATCTTGATTTGCCAATCTGGGTCATCGATGTAACTTGATGTGTGCTTCATCCCATCGGGGTCCCATACAAGAAGGGCAGAAACATCAGCACTGAAACCGATGACTTGGCCAGGATACGGTGGGCTTCCTGGAGTTATTCTCAATTCACATCCTCCCGCCCATAATCCTAGGATGTCTCCCAAACCGCCTGAAATATTCCTTTCAACTCGATGTGCTAATCTTGCCAACTGCCCTTCTGATCCTTTATCGAATAATTCACCTAATGCAAGACTTGTAGCCAATAAACCCGCAGCTGACATACCAAAGCCTTGAGAGATTGGTAACTCCAATTTCACTTCAATTTCAACGGGAGAATTTACTTTGAATAATTCTCTGAAGGAATTTAGTAACTCGATATACAATTCATTGCCCTCTTCAAAAGAAGCCCCTTCCATAGTTGTGACTGAAATTTTGTCTGGCCCTTTGGACAAATGTCTAGCAGTGGATTGAACTCCGTCTTCAAGACAAAGGCCTGCTCCTCTAGAACCTTGATTTCTAGCGAGTAGTTGTTTGGATTTTACCGAGAAAAGTAATGTGATATGCCCCCCGACATGTACGGTTACTTCACTCATCAAGCCAACGCTAAACGCCATAGGTCATGATGGTTCGCCAAATCAGGCTAACTCGAATTAACTTCAAGCGAATGCTGTGTCAAGTTCACCAGTAATCTTCTCAAAGCGTGAAACTAATTCTTCACATGCTCTGTTGAAGATTTCTTCAGTGGACATAGAGCCGTCAGACTCGAAAGAAAATACGTATTCGCCTTCGATGTCTTCCATAACGATAGCGTTGTCGAAATCTTCGTCACGACCAGTGCCATATCCTACTTGGTGTAGTGCTCTTTCCAAGTCTAAGACTGCATCAACATCGGTACATTCCTTATTTGTGAATATCTTAGAATTGATTTGGCGGCCGGATTTAGAAGTTAGATTCAGGTCAAATAGGACGTTTGCTTTCTTTGGCTTAGCAAGAATGGCTTTCTGTCTTGGTTGGAATGTTACTGCTGCAGCTGGGCACCACTTTGCATGTTCTCTTCCACGACCAAGGGTTGCATAGGCATACAATTCTAGATATTGACCCTTTGAAAGAATAGTCAAAGGGATTCTGCTGTGTTCTTCTTTAATCTGCAACTTGGTTTCACCAAGTACGTTCAAATCGCCTGCGTAAACAGTCTTGAACTCATCAGCGGAATCTGAATTAGGCCCTCTGATTGAAAGATGGTAGATGATTTGGGATAATGGAGAACCCCACTGGTCTTCTGGAAGGTTCTCATTGTTTGGGTCGTCTTCAGGGAAGACAAATTCCTCCAAGAATGTTGGAACTGGAACCATTGCAAGTCTGTGTGCAAGTACTTCGTCGGGTAATACGTTCACCGATTCAATAACTTCTCCTTTATTGTCTTGAGTTACACCTTGTTCAAACCTGACCTTTGTAATTGCCATCTTTGGAACATCTGCAAGGATCGCACGGCGTAGGCTGTTAACCTGCGCTGCATTAGTATCTGAAAGTACGATTCGAATATTGTTATCCTTTGGCCACCCTTCTACTACTTTTGCCTTCATTTTTGACACCTCTGTTAATCAGACACGGCGGCCTCTTCGGCCACCCTTCTTCTTTGTACCATCGTGAGCGATTGGTGTTACGTCTTCGATTCTAGTAACGGTTACTCCCGCACGAGTAAGAGCTCTAATTGCTGCTTGTGCACCAGGGCCTGTGCTGTTGGACTTGTTTCCACCGGGTGCGCGATACTTGACAATGACTTGTGTGAATTCCTTTTCCTTCAATTGGTCTGCCATTCTTTCTGCTGCTCTTGTTGCAGCGAATTGGCCGCCGGAGTCTTTTGAAGACTTGACGACTTGCCCCCCTGAGCAGGTTGCGATTGTTTCTGCACCGGTTAGATCGGTTGCTGTCATCAAGACATTGTTGTAACTTGAGAAAATGTTGATGATTGCCTTGCGCATCATTCACCGCCTCCTTCTACAGTGTCTTCTGCCTTAGGAGCATCGTCAGCGGATTCGTTAACGTCAGATGCTTCGGATTGTGTGAATTCCGGGTCTACCTCTTCTTCTGCATATTCTGCAGATTCACGGACACCTAGGATTGTTTGTCTGATGACGTGGTTTTCGTCGTTCAAATTGGAGCGAGGGTGGTAGCGAATCAATTCTTCTTCATCTCTGGTAACAGGGTAGGAAGGAATTGTTACCTTCTGGTCGCCGATACAAATCTGTCCGTGAGTTACTAGTTGTCTTGCTTGCTTCATTGAGCATGCTAGTCCCTTGTAGTAAACTTGAGCCTGTAGGCGACGGTTGAGAATGTCTTCAGCAGAAAGAGAGAGGATGTCGTCCAGAATAGCGTCGGTTGTGATTAATCCCTTGCGGTTGAGTGAGGCGAGTAGCGCATCTTTCTCACGTGAATAGTGTCCTTCTGATGTGTCTGCACGCCCAATCAACTTCATCGCTTGACCACGAATACGGCGCAGAGCAGACTTTGCCTTCCAAATTTCGGTCATGTTCTTTAGACCGTGGTTAGCCTTCATTGCGTGTTCTTCTTCGATTCTGTCAGCCTTCCATGGGTGTGGAGGAGTGTCGTACTTTGGTCGTGCGAATTTTGGATGCCCCATATCTCATTCCTCCTATCACTTCTTGCGCTGGACTCCCAGAGTCAGACCGAATCTGCCGTTGGAGCGGCCGCGCTGTCCACGGACCTTGTGTCCGCCAGCGTGGCGAACACCTCGGTAACACTTGATTGAACGAAGACGAGAAATATCGTCTTCATGAGTGAGTTTGAGATCTTGTCCTGAAAGGTGAAGTTCGTCGCCTGTTTCAAGGTCTCTTTGGCGGTTTAGCATCCACAGAGGGACGTTTTGTGCGTAGCTCTCAATCGCTTCACGTAGGGTTTCTTGCTGTGCAGCATCTAGGTGGCCGGCCTTCATACTAGGATCGAATCCTGTTATTCGGCAGATATTAGCTGCAGTACGGTCTCCAACACCTCGGACAGCAGTGAGTGCAGTCCTTAGTGGCCTCAAACCGTCAATATCGGTATCTGCCATTCGAAGCATGTAGGAGAAGTCGTCTCCCAATTCTTGTTCATTAGCCATTACAGTTCACCTGATTAACGCGTACAACATGATGTCGAGCGACTTTGCGACAAACCTCCCCTATATCAAGACCGCGATTCATCATTCGCGAGACTGCGCCACAGATTTGCTANCNCTTNNCCCTCTGTTCGTGGTGCTAAAAGCCTATTGTGTTTCAAGGCACAAAAGTAGCATCGAATCATGAGGTTGTTTCGCAACAAATCCGATATGCATTCCCCCCTTGGAGGAAAGTTGTCTGTCCANGCTTCCTTGAAGTCTAGGTTGTAGGTCTGGTTCAAGTGCGACCCGTAGGGTCAACTTACCGAACCCATACTCTCTGGATGCATCCACGAGATGCGAAATTGTTTCAAGAGACAAATCGGAATGAACTAGTTTTACTATTCTCCCTGTGGCCTGCACGAGCATTCGTTCTTGCTTATTCTCAAAACTGATTGGATCAGGGTGATGGATTTGGGGTCTGCGACCTTCGCTAATACTCCATGTTATTTCCTGGCCCGGGAGTAGGTCTCTCAGAAAATGTAAAGCTAGGCCAGATTCCACTAGTGCCGCATCTAAAATGCTGACGTGCTCTCCCTTTCTTGGNGGCCTACGGTGCTCTGATATTTCTTCAATATCACCTTCAATTACCAGTGGTTTTTCCTTGANGTCTGGCGGAATACGAACAAATCTACGTTGAACATTTGGAGAGGATAGTTGCCCAATCCACAATGACAAACGATCTACTCGGCCTTTTCCACGGCTAGTCCATACCCATGTTTTCCCAATATTAGGCCAAAANGATTCTACTATTTCTTCGACTTCAAGGCGTTGACTGTTGTCTAGTCGCGGGGACAAATCCAACAGAATCGCTGGGCCTCTCTCTCCATGATTCAGTTTGTCTTTCCATGCTTCGAAAATTTCGGGCAACCTAGGTGCCATTTCATCTAGTCCGTGGGTTCGAGAATTCCTTGGTCTTGCAGGGTCTAGATGNAACATTGCAAATTTCTGCTTAGATTCACCGATTGTCCCATCGCCTAATCTAATCGTTGAAGACAGTAGGGTTTGTCCAAAACCATGTTCTGCCACTCTTTTGAGATTTGAATTTGCAGCCATGGCCGTAGATTTATCCATTTCAATGCCGAGTCCTTCTCGGCTAAGCATGGCACAGTATGCTGCTAGTTGGATACCACTCCCGCAAGCAGGGTCTAGAATCGCCCCCTTAGGTAAATTGCATTTCCTAACCATCTTTGCCCTCTCAACAGCAACTTGCCAAGGAGTCGCCAGAGGTTTCGCTTCATCTGCATAGTGGAAAACCAAGCCTTCGGGGGCNGTTGAGTCATTCGCTGTAGGGCCACTAAGGTCCGCATCGTTGGGATTCAAATCCAAGTTCTTCACCCAGATATATCAGAACGAACTAACAGACTTTCGAATTGTATTCCTGCGTCTTCGAATGCTTCTTTCCCGCCTTCTTGCCTGTCTAGAATGCTAATTACCGCCACTACTTCACAAGAGGTCTCTTCCTCGATTCTCTTTACGGCTTGAATCGCTGAACCTCCTGTTGTAGTAACATCTTCCAAAATAATTACTCTGCCGCCACCAGAAATGGATGCACCCTCAATCCCAGGAGGGTTGTTTGTTTTCCTTCCACCTCGTCCTTTTGCTTGCTTTCTAACCATAAATCCGAGCCTGTCGGATGTGAAATCGGTTGCAATAACTAGCGCAGCTAAAGGAACTGCCCCCAGCTCTAGTCCCCCAACAAAGTCAGCCCCAATTTCATCACAACGCGCATTCATCAACTGCCCTACAAGACGTCCTGCTTCAGGGTGCATCATTACTGGCTTCATATCGAAAAACCAGCGCGAAGTTCTTCCGCTGGCTAGTGTAAATGCTTCATCGTTACCGCCGTCTAGAAATGCTAGTTCTCTAACTAAATCTACAAGGCGGGCCCATCGGGGGTCATCGCGTAGTTGTTGAGGGACCGACATGTGTCAGGCCATCAGTTTGAGGGGAATGAACCTTCCCTAAGAGATATTGAATTGTGTGGTAGCCCTTATGAGCCACCTACAAGGAGCGCAAATGGATAGCCATGATTCAACCGGGCGCTNGAGATGTTCACGACCCGCTATTGGGTCTTGATATCGAGCGTCTAGAAAAGGAAATGGAATCGTACGAAGAATGGCTGGATGAGAGAACTGAAGAAGCGTACAAAATAGCGGAGAAGGCCAGAGCCAAGGGCCTAGACCACTCGCTTGAAGTTGAAATTCCACGTGCTTCTGACTTGGCTAGCCGAACTGAAAAACTCCTTGTTGAACACCTTGAAGGTGCAGAAGTTGCTGATGATATCAGGAAATTATTGGCAGAAAACGATCGTGAAACGACCTCGATTAAAATGGCAACAATTGTTGCAAAAAGATTCAGAGACAATGGCCATGATTTGCAAAAAAGCATAGATGTCGGGCTTAGAGTTGGGTTGGCGATCCTTACAGAAGCGGTACTTGTAGCGCCTCTAGAGGGAATTAGTGAAGTGCGGCTATTGCCTAATCTTGATGGTAGTCAGTTCCTTTCCATTCACTTTGCAGGACCAATTCGTGCAGCAGGTGGTACTGCACAGGCTCTAGCGGTACTTATCGGCGATATGATTCGTAGAGAATTAAACGTAGATGCGTACAAACCTACCGACGGTGAAGTTGAAAGGGTGAAAGAAGAGTTTGGATTGTACCGTGGAAACCTACAGTATCGCCCTCCTCCAGAAGAGGTCGATACCATCGTAAGAGCGTGTCCAGTTATGGTTAACGGAGAATCTACTGAAGACATAGAATGCGCAGGATATGGNCGAGTTAGAAACATTGACGAGGCCAGAATCCGAGGCGGTGTGTTGCTGGTTATTGGAGAAGGTTTGTGTCTAAAAGCTCCTAAAATCCAAAGGCATACTGAACGATTGAATGTACCAGGTTGGGATTTCATTTCCACCTTTGCAAATAAGAACAAAGATGAGGAAACATCTGGAGACGGGAGCGGATTCACTTCTCGCAAGGTCCCAGTGATTTCCAAATTCATGAAGGATATTATTGCCGGCCGTCCTGTTTTCGGAGCCCCCTTAGAACCAGGAGGTTTTCGTCTAAGGTATGGAAGAGCCAGACCATCTGGCTTAGCAGCCGGTTCTTGTAATGCAGCATCGATGGCAGCGATGGATGATTTCATTGCCGTAGGTACTCAAATGAAAATAGAACGCCCTGGAAAGGCTTGTGCGATTACCCCTTGTGATATTGCAGAAGGCCCATGGGCAATTCTAAGGACTGGGGATTTCAAACAATACAACGATATTGAGTCATTTCAAAAAGACCGAAAAGAAATCTCATCCATTTGGGATAATGGCGAGNTGGTTTTAGGATACGGCGAGTTTATGGAGAACAACAAGAACTTGGTTCCCGCGGCTTATTCGCATGATTGGTGGGCTGCTGATTTAATCGACGCTTTAGACAGTGATCAAGCGGTTGATGAGTTCTGTAGAATTATTGGAACNGATAGGAAAAATATGCCAGAAGGTACACCGGGTTTGCCGATAAATCAATCCACAGATTTGGATGAAAGATTTCACATTCGCAGAAAATGGAGAGACTCCCTAATTTCGCTAAATCCGTCTTGGGAATCTGCTAAAGAAATCTCAATCAGATTCGCAACATCTCTCGTTGGCTCCCATAATCCCTGGTGGCTNGATTTACCAATAGAGTGGGTTCCTTCATTGCTTCAAGCGATAGAAACTGCAACCGTAAGGGATGGTAATCTTCGCTTCATCGATGGTGTAAAAGGTTGGAATCCTAATGAAATGGACGAATTACGTCCTGAGGTAGAGAAGGCGCTAGACTATGATTCGATTCCTGGCCCAAATATCCCAGTTGAGAAGAGTGTCTTTTCTAACTCACTACCCCACGGCTGGGTCCTCAGAATTCATGGCTTAGTCAAAGGTAGCGCGCTAATGCTTGGTTTGGCTCATCACCACGACGGTGATGATCTGGTAATCACTGATGGCTGGGAAGCAATGTTGGATGGACTGGGATTCACAATCAAGGGCAAAGCACCAATGCGAATAGAAGATGCTGAATCTGTATTCAAAAACCGTATTGCTGAATTGAGAAACGCTGCAGTTGTTCTAGAAAAAGAAAAACTGCGCAAGGGTGAATTGGAACAAAAACGCTCAACGGTCAAAATTGCTGCTGAAACCAACGCTAGACAGCGAGGATTAGGGATTGCTGAAACCGATAAAATCGGCAAAGATGCTGCGAATAAATTGCCAGACCCAGGGCCGGAAAATNCCGACGAATATCTGCGCGCTCAAATTCTTGAAGATGACCATCAAGTAGATGGGATTCTAACCCAGATTCGACAAATATCTCGCCTCAGGTGGGAGCATTCAGCCCCAGTTAGAATCGGTTGCAGAATGGGTCGCCCAGAAAAGAGCGCNCCAAGAGAAAAACCGACCGTACATTCATTGTTTCCGATCGCTCTTTCAGGAGGTAATCAAAGACTGATTGCAAATTCTGCTGAGCAGCAAGATTTGCGTGTAGAAATGGGAGTTAGGTTCTGTACTGTTTGCGGGAAAAAATCTCCAATGATTAACTGCCACCATAGNAAATTAGACGATTTTGGCGAAGAAAAACCTGGTGAAGTTTGTGGTGGAAGAACCGAGTTAAGAGTTTCTAGCGAAAAGCAAAATGCNAGACGTAGAGGCGAATTACAGACTATTCGCATCGATAATTTACTTGAGGATGCTAGAATCTCACTAGGCATTGATAGAGTCCCAAAGAAAATGAAGGGTTTGAAGAAATTAATGAGCAAAAATCAAACTCCTGAAGCTGTTGAAAAAGGAATACTGAGGGCGAAACACGGGCTTCCTGTTTTCAGAGATGGAACCGTTCGATTCGACATGAGCGATGTTCCAGTGACTCACTTCACACCAGAAGAAATTGGAGTAGATTGGAACCAGTTGAAACATCTTGGTTACACTCACGATTGTTTTGGAGAGGAATTGCAAAACGATTCTCAGATGCTAGAAATATTCCCTCAAGATTTCATACTTGCAAGGAATGGAGCAGATTATTTCGTTCGCACTGCGCGATATATCGATGAGTTATTGGTTCGGTTTTATGGAATGGAGCCTTACTACCACGTAGACAAACCGGAGGATCTAGTCGGCCATTTGATCTGCGCTTTGGCACCGCACACCTCTGGAGGGGTTCTCTCTAGATTGATTGGTTTCTCAAACAGTTCCGGCGGATATGCTCACCCATTATTCCATGCTGCAAAGCGAAGAAATTGTGACGGCGATGAAGATGCAATCATGCTGCTAATGGATGGATTGCTAAATTTCAGCAGAGATATTCTGCCGTCTAACCGTGGTGGGAAAATGGATGCCCCTCTTGTGTTAACAACTAGATTGAATCCAACTGAAGTAGACAAAGAGGCTCTCAATGTAGATTCTGCTTGGCATTACGAAAGATGGTTTTACGAAGCGACCCTTGAACAACCTCATCCGAAGGCTCTTGCAGGAAAAATGGACTTTGTTGAGCGCCGGCTCGGCACCATTGGCGCTGTTAGAGGAATGGGCTTCACTCACTCTACAAAGAGCATGGCGGAAGGTCCACCTCTTTCTGCCTACAAGACGTTAGAGACGATGATTGACAAAATGAATGGACAGTTGGAACTGGGGCACAGACTTAGAGGAGTGAATGTACGTACAGTTGCATCGAGTGTTATTCGCTCACACTTTTTACCAGATTTAAGAGGAAATCTTGTGGCATTTACTCGCCAAAAGGTTCGTTGTTTGAAGTGTGGCCATTCTTATCGAAGAATGCCACTGGCCGCAAAATGTATCCAGCCACCAAAGCAAACAGGAAGAGGTATGAGCGCGTTCGGAGTCAAAAAATCAGAAGGAGAAATGTGCAATGGCAATTTGGCACTGACAGTGACGGAAGGAGCGGTTAGGAAATACATCAAGGTCACAAAGCACGTTATGGAAACATATGGTGTAGACCAATATACTCGCCAAAATGTTGAATGGCTAGCAGATAGTGTTGAAAGCCTATTCAATAATGATAATGCCAAGCAACTTAGCTTGTCGGATTTCCTATGATTAATTAGGTCTGACTGGATCTTGCCAAATACCATTTGACTCTAGGAATGTGTCGGTTTTAACGTGATTAGTAGTAGGCTCTTGGTCCATTTTCTTCTTGACCAATGCTCTAACAAAGGTTTCACCAAATGCAACTGCTACTGTACACAATGAGAATAGTATCAGCCCAATGACGAAGGCGCTTTTCATCGGCCATGTTGTCAGAGTGGTTGTGGTTTCAACTCCCTCTTCGAGAATTGTAACTACGATAATTTCACCTTCGCTAGAAGTAGATGAATATGTTATACATCCCTCATCAGTAGTGCCTTCCCATGAATAGAGAGTTTCTGATTCACTCTCGACAGTGAGACTAGCGTTGTATACTCCCCCATTGATTGATTCAAAACAGTGTTCTATTTCGAAATCTACTTCCGAACCAATTAGCGTCGAAAGTTCACCTTCGCGCGATTCCGAAAAATCGGCACCTGGCCTGTTGATTTCTTGGACTGCTCCTTGTTGACTAACAGCGTACCATCCTGTGTTTACCACTATTAACGCGATTATCCACAGATAGTAACTATTCTTCATCATCAACCCTCAAGGAAAGAATTTGTAACACTTTATTCATCCACTTCAACTTGATTAGTTTTCGTTTTTCGTCTGTTACTCCTGACCACTGGCCAACATCATCGATCGAGAACCCCACTAATTCTACTTCAGTTGCACCTAATGCGAATGCAATACATACAGCCCTATCCCCATCCGTAAACCCACCCGGATTATACATTCCATCGATTTCATATGGCGTCTGGTGGGTCAAAATTACCTCTTGGTTTTCATCAATAATCGACAAAATTCTTGCCCAGGACTCCTGGTTATCGCCATGTGCATGTAAGCAGATTGGGATACCTTTGTTCAAAGCTTTCTCTAGATGAGGAGTCCCATCCCCATCTGTTACAATTAGCGCTACTTTGGACAGGTCGGAAATGGCCCCTATAGCACCATCAGCAACTATCGTCGGGTAATTTGGAACGATGTCTGGAGACGCTGCTGCTCCTACCACGGTTACTTTCGAATTGAAACGTATTGATGGAGAAGGATTTTTGCATTGAGAGGATAGAGATTTGGCACTTTCATAGTCGGATTCGATGCCCCAACTGAAAGATTCTCTGATCTCATCTTGAATGAGAATCAAATCTTGATTCACTGGCTTCATCGCTCGGGCCACAGCGATTACCCACATGAATAAGAGGGTTCAAATGCCTCCTCCTAAAATTCTCAAATGTGCCAAAGCCAATGACCATTCCTGACCTCACAGACGAGGTCACGCTTGCAAGATACCCATTCTTGCCACAAGCGAAATCATGGATCACTAGCATGGCTGTTAAGCATGGAATCGATATCGACGAGCTGCTTGATGGAGGAATGATGGATAGAGCACGGATTAGAGCAAGGTCTAGATTGGTTGATTCGGTTGACAGCAAGGAGGGTGTAGAGGTCGCCTCAATAGGTGACATCCACACAGAAGAAGGAAGGTTGCTAGAAGCCTTTTCATTCTATTACGCCAGATTAGTGGTTGGTGCCAGCGAGGATGAACGATTGATTTCTCGATGGGCTCAAGCCGAGGCAGAACGTGCCCAACGTATCTTAGAAAGAGACGATTCGATCCAAGTTATTGCTAACACTTACCTCTCTGAAATCTCTTGCGATGAGAACGGCACATGGAAAATTGGCCTATCGGATTTCATCGAATTATGCACAGGAATAACCGGATCTCGCTGGAGATTACCTAATTGTGAAATCAATGATGGATGGGTTACATTACATGATGAGGGAGATCGCTATTCCTCTAGAGCGAAGGTCGCTAGATTGCTTCGTGAAAGAATGAAAGAAGACATCAAGATTGATGCTCTTGAAAAAATGGTAAAGATGGATGAAAGCCTACTGATTAGATTGTCAGAACCAGTTGGTATGATTCGAGGCCTAGTGGCTTCAAAAACTGCTGAAACAATTGCACTAATTGGAGCTGGTGAAGATGATTGGCCACCATGTATGAGAAAGATTGTGGGCGAGCTTGCTGAAGGCGTGAATGTAAATCACTTCGGAAGAGTATTCCTTGGTTCCATGGCAAGATGTATTGGTCTGCCTCAAGAGACTACTGTCGATTTCTTCAGAGGCGCTCCCGACTTTAGTGAAGGCACAACAACATACCAAGTGAACCATCTTTACGAAAGAGAGTATACGCCTTCTGGATGCTCAAAATTGAAAGTAAACCACAACTGCGCTGTGCGAACTGGTGATGACAAATTGTGTGACCAGCCATGGATGGACCACCCTCTGAAGTACATACGTGCAAAACAAAGGCGGCGAAAGCGACAAGAAAGTCTCGAAGTAAATGTTGAGCCGCCCAAACCGGGCGATGGTTGATGAACAGGAAGCGCGTCAGCGCTAACATATCCGAGGTGGGACTCTATGACAAGGACTCTAGTGTTAACTGTAGACCGAGATAATGATCTTGGTCAGAAAACAGCAATACGCGGTCCCGTTGTTGGACGAAAACAGGTTCTGACCGCTGCACTAAAATTGGGCATTGCCGACCCTGAAGAAAGCGATACAAATGCAATTCTTGGAGCCCTGCATCAACACGATAATCTCGATGAAAGCAACAGCGAAACTGACGAGGTTGAAGTTGCAATTCTAACCGGTGATGAAAAGGTAGGTGTGCGCTCAGACAGGGCAATTGCAGCACAGTTGGAAGAAGTTGTAACAGAATTTCAACCTGACCAAGCGATATTGGTTACAGACGGTGCAGAAGACGAATCTGTACTACCAATTATCCAAAGCCAGGTCAGAATCGACCACGTGCAGAAAATTATTGTCAAGCAATCAAAGGGTATCGAAGGAACATACTACTACATCGTAAAGGCGCTTGAAGACCCTAAGTGGCGTGCCAAGATGTTAGTTCCTCTAGGAGCCATCATGGCGATTTTCGGCCTCGGTGTAATGCTACCAGATACTCTCGGCGGAATTGTAATCGGTTCTCTTCCTCTTGTCTTCGGCCTGTTTATCCTCTCCAAGGGACTTGGATTGGAAGCAACTGTTGGAAGAATTGCCCAAGAAATGCGAGAAAACGCAGATGCTGCTATGTTCTCCTCTCTACTGTGGACAACTACGGTATTCAGCGCAATATTTGCTGTAGCAATGGGCTATGACAAATACATCGAATTGGAAGCTACTACCAATACCTCGGTTGTATGGATTGGAGTTGTTCACTCTGCTCTGGCATGGATCGTTATCGCATTCCTTACCTCTACTGCTGGATTCATGTTACTGCGTCTAAAGAAGGGTTCATTCTCTGGAAGACTGATCATTCTGGCAGTTTTCGGCATGGTTGTCTATTCCTTCCTAGACCAAGGTCTGTTGATTGCAATGGATGTATTAACTGGAGTTGGTTACAACTTCACGGTTCAAGAGATATGGGAAGACATGCTTGAGCCTCTAATGTGGATTGCAGTGCTATGGGTTACTACCACAATTGTTCGTGCTGTACAGGCAAGACAAGCCCAATCTGAAAGATACTGGGGCATCTAATCAAGAGTGGAATACCGCTTCGTGCATGCACTGCGGACATGTTACCTTGATCGGCCTAATGTCTGGTATACCAAGCGGTGCAGAACAAGCGGGACACATTATGGCTTGATTGACTTGAGATTGATTAGACTGGCCTCTAGCAGAAGGGTCGTATTTCATTCGATATTGGTCAGGATTATCGATGTAGTTGGGTCCAGTGTTAACTGGTTGTGCATTTTCTAAGTCCACTAATTCCTTACTTGCAACCGGGTCAAAATCTGCGACCGGATTGTTCACTTGTGGCTGTGTAGCTCCTGCCTTGTATGCTGCGATTTGAGATTCAATTTCTGCCAACCCAACCCCGTGAGTTCTGCTTACAGTATCCATCTCCAACATTTGGTCATAGCCAGTCAGACTTGCTAGACGGGCTAGTACATCCTGAGGAAGCGCCATGAAAGTGCGTTGACCTCATTCCCATTGAAGGTTCGTTTTGACTGCATCTCTTTTGGCAGGTTCTTGTCGTTAGCAAGTTTCAACAACGCACTACTTGTGGGCTGCATATGGCGAACTCTCCTAGATTATGGGCAAATCCACCAGGTAACTCGCCACTCCCGTTACCTTCGCAGCCGATGTTTTTCACATCTGCAGAATTAAGCGAATTGTCGTTTCCAGCAATGCCCGAAACAGACAGCTTGGACTTGAACGGTCTGAAGGAATATGTTGGGAAATTCACACTAGAAAACGGGAAGATGGTCAAGGACGTTATCGATTTAGAAAAGCGAAGGCCTTTGCTAATTGTTGGAGAATTTGCTAACCCGTATCGCCTTTGTGACCTAATGGCTCCAGACATGCCAATCATTCCTGTAAGGCTGGAAGGCATATGCAGAACATGGGCTGATAATCTGGATGCCAGAGATATTCAACCGGGAATCCATCATGTAACATTGGCTAGGTCACCAGGGTGGTGGGAGCGCTCTTTCATCACTTTGCTAGAGTTGCCTGACATGAAGAAATTAGTTGCTTGGCTAGACGGGCCATTTTCCAACACTTGGGCTCCTAAGCGCCTTGCTGAAGGCGTAATTAGATTGGAAAACGACATGGCTTTACTGCCGCCAACTATCGAAGACATATCGTGGGACGGAATAGAAGAAAAGGTCGATGTTGACATGCCCGCACCCAATGGGCCTGCTCTTGATTTGTCGACAATCATGGTTCCAATCAATACTCGATCAGGTTGCTACAACAGCCGAGGAAGAGTAATCCGATGTACGCACTACCCGCAAACTGAATTCCATGATAATCTATTCAGAAGAGGTTCCTCATTCAAGTGGGACCAGATGCTAAATTACCTGTGATTAGCAACCAAAACTACGGGGTCCCGTGGATATCCCGCTTGAATTCAATATATTCGAGATGCCTAATACATTACATGAATGGAAGAGGGTCACAGAAAAGTGCAAGGCTTGAGCGTTTGAAAATGGAAATTACAGAATATGTTTCCAGAAACCCAGGATGCTCAGCAGCTGATATCGTAGATCATCTCTCAAACACATTGAGGATGAGAAATCACGGACTAACATCAAGGAAAGTAGGGTTCTTTATTCCAAGGTACCTGAAGAATATTGTAATGTTCACACTTGACCGTTCAACTGGTAAGAGAATATACAGTGCTGCATGAAAAGGTCAAATCGCTGTGCGTAATGGGATGCTTTGATGAGCGCCCCTAATGCAGAGGAACTTTGGCCTTCACTCGACGAGTCTGTCGGCCGCCAACCTTGTTTTCCTCCCGGGCCGGTTTGGTCGATTCTACCTACTTTGAAGGGTCAAATGGAGGATATGTTAGGAGACATGGGTTCGAATCATCGCGAGGGCGTTAGCATTGATACGTCAAAAGGAATTGTTCACATTGATGATTCCGCAATCATTGAGCCTGGAATTCACATAATTGGCCCGGCTTATATTGGACCAAATGCTACAATTAGACACGGCGCTTACATCAGAGAGTTTTCATGGATATGTGCTAATTCACTAGTTGGACACGCTAGTGAAACAAAACACAGTGTTCTGCTCCCAGGTGCAAAGGCACCGCACTTCAATTACGTCGGAGATTCTATTCTTGGACCGAATGTGAATCTTGGAGCTGGAGTCAAGCTTTCTAATCTTAGAAATGATGGTGAAGAAGTCCACACAAGAATAAATGGTGAAAGAGTCGCAACGGGACTACGAAAGTTCGGAGCAATAA
>PAJN01000034.1 GCA_002710205.1 Methanobacteriota archaeon
GCTCCTAATATACACACTTTGGTCTGCATTAGTGCTAATGGAAGGGGCCTCAGGAAAGTGGACAATTATGCACCCATCAGCAATGGCATTTGTTGCAGCAACAGTCACAACATATGTCGGACTTGTTGCTGGCACAGCCCGTATAGCAAGCGACATCAACCGAGCGGATATTTTGACGATACCGGTGATTATGTTATTGGTTTTAATCAGTTATTATCGACTTAAAAAAGAGGGTATGGAAGATGAAATGACATTCATGGGAGAGCCAGCAGAAGGAGGCATGTTCACAAATGGATTGTTGATTCTTGCATTAATCCTTGGACTTTTGACCGCCTGGAATAATATTGACATTATCTTTTGATTAAGAACAAAGATCTTGCCTAGCCGTGTTGAAAACAGCACGACCTCGCGAGGTTATTTTGCGTTGCCAGGCCTCATCCTTTGGATTGAAAGCCCTCAGCATTTGCTCTCTGCTCCAATGCCTTCTAGCATCCATTTCATTCATGTGTAAACCCCATTGCGTCCAGCGGTTTTCTGCACGTGAAGCTTGTAGAACTTTAATTGGTTTGAAGGTGCCAAACTCTTGGGTAATTGAAGTCCATTTGATATTGCTGTACCTGTCTTCTAGGCCTTGGTGCAGGTCGCCAAGTATCTCATAACCAACTCCGGCATTAGGGTCCAAACTCTCGACATGTCCCGGGAAAAGTCCATCTAAGTGGGTAAAATCATCTGGGCCCATTCCAGCAGAGACTAGCAAAGTGTCGTGTCCACTGGGACCTAACCCTGTGTGAAGATCAATAGCCCAAATATGACTGACAGATTCGAGTTTTTCATCCAACCAATTGAGCAATAATTCGGGCCCGGCCTGAAGGCAGTCTCCGCCATATTGGATGGCTTTTGGATATTCATATTGTCCTTCAGCAACACATTGTTTTAGATTATTGAATCCGTATTTCCTTATCAGATTGAGTGTTTTTAATTTGAACCATCTTTCTTTTTGCGGAGGCGGCGATTCAGGATTTATGAATTCACGAATTGTCTCATATCCCGCAGGAACTCCCTCGTATTTTTGGTCGTTTTTTAGGAAATTACGATTCAAATCAACATTATTTTCATTGAATCTTCTCCACCATGCCATCCCGTAAGGATTGATGATGTGAACGAAAAGTATTGCATGATCCTTGAAAGGGTCTTGTTTGCATAAATCATCCATTACGGCTAACTGAATGGCGCTACCAGGGTAACCTTCGACTCCGTGAACACCACTACTCGAAAGTAAAACCTTGCCGGACTGAAGCGAACCGACTACTGCAACATCAATACAAAGAGGCTCACCATCAGGGCCAGTCATTCCTATTTCCAACCTTTCATTTTCCACCTTGTGTCCAGCTTCACGCAAATCATCACAAGCGATTAGGAATCTCCCAGCGGCTTCAGCGTACGAGTTTGCAAACCAAAACCTCCCTTCCATAAATTATGCAGAAACAATTCACATTTGAACACTACCGAACTATCAAGAATCACAAGCCCCTAACAATACCGATGGCGGAGGAATTGGTCGCATCCGATATTCGAGTTGCGAAGACTTTACCTTCCAGATTCTATTATGACGAGACTATTTTCGAATCCCTTCTTTCAGTTTTCAACGGGTGGCAATATGCAGCACATGATTCAGAATTGAGTACAAATTCAGTAATACCGTTGCAACACATAGAAGCATTAACAGGCGAGCCAACCATTATCGTAAATGGTGATAAAACACGTTGCATATCGAATATTTGTACACATCGAGGGATGCGCTTGGTTTCAGAATCATGTACAAAATCAACCTTGAAATGTGAATATCACGGTCGCACCTTTGATTTGGAAGGTAGGATGAAAAATATGCCTGAATTCGAGCAAGCAATAGGCTTTCCAACCGATTCCGACAACCTACACGAGTTCCCCATGTATTCTTGGAAAGGTTTGAACTTCATCGCTCAAGAAATCAAACAGCATCTACCTTGGTCTGAACTAAATGAAAGGTTTGACTTCCTTGACATCGAGTCTCATATTCACGATATAAGTCGTGATAGGGACCATTCAATAAACGCAAATTGGATGCTTTATGTTGACAATTATTTGGAAGGTTTTCACATCCCATTCGTCCACCCAGAATTGAATCAAACACTAGATTATTCGGGTTATTCAACCGAAGTTTTCGATGGTGGCGTACTACAAATAGGCAAAGCATCACAAGGCGACGTTAAGTTCAATTTACCTGAAGGCCACCCTGATTATGGCCAAGATATTGCCGCATATTATCTGTGGCTATTTCCGAACATGATGTTCAATTTTTACCCCTGGGGCCTTTCAGTCAATATTGTGATTCCAGTATCACCAGAAGAAACCCGTGTTCTTTATCGCGGATATGTCAAAGATCACAATCTAGCACAAGAGGGGGCAGGCTCAATTTTGGATACGGTTGAGATTCAAGACCAGAATATTATCGAGCAGGTACACAAATCTATGCGCTCAAAAATATATGATAGGGGGAGATATTCTCCAACTAGGGAACAGGGAGTTCATCATTTCCACAGGATTATTTCAGGAATTTATGAGTAGATGGTTTAGGATAAATGTGAGAAACGAGCGGTGATATGATGGAAGATTTGCCTTTACTGACTATGACAAAGTCTCGCATTGTCGGCGAGCAACCAAAACTTTCCGATGCATCTACAGCACTTCTAGATACACTTTCGACCCTTTGCTCATTCCATTCTTGTGAAGATCTAGCCAGTTTTCTGTTTACTGACATGTTCCGTGATTTAGTTGGCGAAGGAGAGCCATGGATAATCTTCGAAATAGGTGTTTACAAAGACCATACAAAGACCATAGAATTGATCCCTGTACACGACGGTATTACTCTTGCCGACGGGGCGATGACAGGAGGAATTACAGACAACATTACAGTAGTAAAATCACAGGCAGAGTGCTCTGAAATCCTCTCATTTTGGCTGAACTATGTAACAAACGAGTAAAGCGATTCTTTGAAAGGGGGCCTATGGCCCCATTAAACCGGAGAGAGGTCCATGGGCGACGACAATTTCCGCGATGTTCTGCCCGATCCTGACCCTGAGCAGACACTTGAATGGCAAGAAGCAATTCGTGCTGTAAGCGATGCCTTGGGTCCTGAAAGGGCGCACAGATTGCTAATGCAGACAATCGGCGCAGCTAGGGGAGAAGGGATAGAAATTGATGTGGTTAACACTCCATACCTCAATACAATTCACCCATCACAACAACCACAATACCCCGGCGATTTAGAAATGGAAAAGCGCATTCACGGCATCATTTCGTGGAATGCAATGATGATGGTAACTAGGGCTAACAAAGCAAACGATGGCATTGGTGGGCACATCTCTACCTTCGCATCAAATTCACATCTATGGGAGGTAGGACAAAATCACTACTACAGAGGTAAAGATTTGGATGGTTGGGGCGACCATGTTTACTGGCAAGGACATGCAAGTCCAGGAGTTTACTCTCGCGCATGGCTAGAAGGCCGACTTACCAGAGAGAATATCGACAACTTCAGAATTGAGTGCGAAGGAAACGGACTCTCTTCATATCCACATCCAAGATTGATGCCTGATTTCTGGGAGTATCCTAGCGTTTCAATGGGTCTTGGTGGAATGACAGCAATTCACACTGCCCGCTTCAACAGATATCTCTCTAGTCGCGGCCTTGCTGATACATCTAACTCCAGAGTGTGGTACACAATGGGAGATGGCGAATCTGATGAACCAGAGTCACTTTCTCAGCTAACTCTTGCATCTCGAGAAAATCTCAACAATGTGATTATGATAATGAATTGTAATCTTCAAAGATTGGATGGGCCTGTACGAGGAAATTCAAAAATCGTTCAAGAATTAGAAGGAAGATTCAGAGGATCTGGATGGAATGTGATCAAGATTCTATGGGGTTCAATGTGGGACGATTTATTTGCACGGGATTCAGAAGGCGCACTTGCAAACAGATTGCAAGAGTTGGTGGATGGTGATGAGCAAAGAATCTTCACAAGCGATGCTGCGACATTCAGGAATGAATTATTCAACACCCCTCAACTGAAAGCAATGGTCGCCCACCTTAGTGATGAGGATTTAGAGGCACTAGCATCTAATCTCGGCGGACACGATATGGTGAAAATCAATGCAGCATATGCTGCCGCTGAAGCGTCTAATGACAAACCTACAATCATTCTTGCACGCACTATCAAAGGATATGGTCTAGGCCCAGCATTCGCTGGAAGAAATTCCACTCATGGTAAAAAGAAAGCAGACGTTGACAGCATCAAATGGATGCGGGACGATTTAGGCTTGTCATTTACCGATGAAGAATTAGAAGAATATCCATTTATCACTCCTGAAAGTGTACCAGAAGCAGTTGCTTATCTTATGGAGAGAAGAAGTACATTAGGTGGATTCTGTCCTGAAAGAAGAGCCCCTCCTCCTGAACTTGAACCACCTGGTCCTGAAGGATATTCATCATTCGATGAAGGTACTAAGGGGGAAATGCAAGTTTCCACAACCATGGCCTTTGTTCGACTACTTAGCGGACTAATGAAAGACAAATCCATTGGTAAAAGAGTAGTTCCAATTGTTCCTGATGAAGCTAGAACCTTTGGTATGGATCCATTATTCGCACAATTCGGAATTTACCATCCCGAAGGCCAATTGTATACTCCCGTCGACCACAAGATGTTGATGAAGTATAAGGAAAGCGAGAAAGGACAACTCTTCGAAGAAGGAATTTCTGAAGCAGGAGCAATGTCGACATTTATTGCAAGCGCCACTTCTTACTCCACACAAGGCTGTCCCACTATTCCATTCTACATCTTTTACAGCATGTTTGGATTCCAGAGAGTAGCAGATCTGGTTTGGTCCGCAGCAGACCAGAGGGCTAGAGGATTCATGATCGGTGCAACTAGCGGTAGAACGACTCTCAATGGTGAGGGCTTACAACACCAAGATGGCCATAGCTTACTGATGGCGCACACAAACCCTGCGGTTAGGGCATACGACCCCGCTTTCGCTTACGAACTGGCAACCATCATCCGTTCAGGGATTAACGAAATGTATGTTGATGAAAAGGATGTAATGTATTACATTGCAGTTTACAACGAAAACCATCCAATGCCCCCTAAACCGGCAGGTTCGGATGAAGGAATTGTCAAGGGCATGTACAAACTTCGAAGTGCTCCTAAAGGAGACGGCCCAATTGTAAGGTTGATTGGATCGGGGCCGATTATGCTGCAACTATTAGCAGCGGTCGAAATCCTAGAAACATACGGTGTCCGCTCAGAAATTTATTCTGCAACATCATATGGAGAATTGAGAAGAGAAGGGCTAGATTGCGAGCGTAATAATCGCCTAAATCCGAGCGATGAGCGCCAGATACCGTATATCGAGCAACTACTTGGAGACGGCACATATCCGGCAATCGCTGTTAGTGACAATCAAATTGCAGTTCCCGATATGATTAGACAATGGGTTGGCGGAGATTATTCAGTCCTAGGCACGGACGGATTTGGAAGATCTGATACTAGGCCTAACTTGCGTAAATTCTTCGAAATAGATGCTCAAAACATCACTATTGCCGCATTATCTTCATTGGTTAGAAGCAAAGAAATTGATTCTAAAGTATTCGATAAAGCAATGAAAGAATTAGGGATTTCTCGTGATAGAGATGACATCACAGCTCTCTGAGTATTCAACTTGCTAAGAACTTCCATTCCTAGCAAGGAAAAAAAGCAAATCAATAATTCCTATTACTGCCAAGCTGAAACCCTCTATCTCGTAGCCATTAAAAAATAGGTAAACGCCCAGTATCAAACAAACTGGAATATCGATTAACGGATGTATTACAGGCCCCCATAGCCATCCAATCATTTTGTCACCTCGGGCATTCTTCCTCGTAATCTCAACCAGGATTCAGCACCGAAAGTAAGAGCGTAAAGGGAGGCTAACCACAAAGTTGGTCGAGCCCAGTATCCAGCAGGCTCATCAATCAATAAGATACACAACCAAGACAAAGTTACGAAGTCAAGAATCCACCTCATGCCTGCAAGAATCTGCTTTGAATTCGATTGCATTTCGGTTAATTGGGTGTCTGTAAGCACGGCAGTAATCCCTTTCAATTTGGAAAGAGCATTACCTCCATTCCACCTTATTCTGCCCAATTTGAATCTATTCCATCCATCTATTACAAGGAATAGAGTTACCCACACCACGACCACTTCTAGTAACGGCTCTGCTCCGTACAAATCCAATCCATTGAAAGACCAATACAGTAGGCCCCACAACCAAGCAATAATCAGTATTTGAGAGGTCTTTGCAAACTTACTTAACTTGCGTAATAATTCAGCATCGTGCGATAGCAGCATTTCTAGGGAAATGACTAGACCTACACTGAATGTGAGAACGAAACTACCTGCTAGCCACCACCATTCCAGAGAGGAATCTCTCCATGCCAATAGTAGCGCAACAAGAGTCCATGCCATTACTAGGGAAGTGGTTGCATTTACTGTTGCTTGCATCACATACAATGGATCTCGCCCGTCTTTGAGAACTGCGAGACCGCCCATCAGTCTGACTTCAAATGCGGAATCGTCTACTACGCCCTGGGCAGCAGCAGTCATTCCACCAATTGATTTCAATCGCGCAGACTCGACTAAGCCTTCAGCCTCTTCGCTAGATCCACCGCCGCTCCATTTAGAGCCACGAGCAGCAGCAGCAGCGGCACCTCTACCTCTACTTCGGCCCTTTCCAGCACTTCTCGCTTTAGCCCAAGCTCTAATTTCGGGAGTTGTGACATCCTCAACTTGGTCCTCATTTAGAGGAGCCCCGTGGTCGGTGTATAACCACCGACATTGGATTGGAATTGGAGCGGGGTCAACGTCGGGAGCAACCATTTGGAATTGTCCGGGACCTAGAGTTGGCAATTGCTTGACCAAATCTTGGTCTCCCCCACTTTCTTTGAGCAAATGTCGTACCTTTTCAACATCTTGAGGTTGAGTGAATCTACCTATGAAAGTCGTATTTGCTTGGGCCAAGATTTTGTAATCTACATCCGAAACATTTTGTGTAGCTAGTACGCAGGCAACACCATATTTTCTAGCCTGTTTGAATATTAATTTGATCAAGTCTTTGGCCGGAGGATTTCTTGGATGAGGCGGTAGATAAGGCGCCACTTCATCCATGAAGAATAACAGTTTCAATTCACCTTCAGCAGGTTGTTGGGTTAGCATCCAATCGTAGAGTTCACGTGCCAATTCTTGAACGAAGTATTGCTTTTGAGCTTCGTCTTGAATCGTATTCAGATACACGATATTCAAGGGAACCTTTCCCGGCATGGCAGGCTCACAGAACGAATCGATATCTATCGGAACACCATTGGAGAATAATAGTTGATTTACACCACTGCTGAAAGCAGATAATCGTCTTGCCAAATCGTTGCGTGTTGATTTTGGCAACATGTCATCATAGTCACGAAGGCCGTGTTCGAACATTATTTCTTCCCACGGCGGAATTTCTGGTTTATCTTCGTCGTCATCGACATCGATGAAAGCTTCTGGATAAAGTGCACGAGTGAAGTTTTCTTGTGGCTCTCTTACCACTTTCGCCAATCCTCTAAAGTCGCCGACATCAAGGCCTAATCTCGTTCCATTTACTAGGATTTCATACAAGAATGGCTTGACTACTTTACCCTGGGTTTTCTCAACATCAAACCCTGCTAGATTGCTGAAACCAGCAGCGACCATATCCCACGCAGTAATNGCCTCTTCAGGATCTANNTCNGCNGGNGGNGAGCGNAAAGGATCGATACATAATGGCAAACCTTTGGATCGCAAAGGCGTCCAAATTCTNACTTCCATCGTGGAAATCAACTTCTTCATTCGGTCAATTTCTCCTCCTTGCTCAGCCAAATCCTTCTCATCAATTCCTAGAGCAAGTCTTGCTAAGTCTCCTTGAGGGTCAAGAATTAACGCTGGGATGCCGGCCAAAGCAGCCTCTTCGATTACNGANTTTGCCATCACGGTCTTTCCTGAACCAGTTGAACCCAACATTGCTGCATGCCTAGCAAGAACCATCTTGTCAATTTGGACGATTTCGCCATTATCTCGCCTCTCTCCCAAGAGCATGCCCTTCGCCTTGATTTTCTTTTTGCGAGAAGGTTTTGGATTTTCGAGAATATCGTCGACGAGGTCTCTCAATTCGTGAGAATTATCCTCGGACATGGTCCGGCCAACNTCCTCTACACTCTTGAGGATGACTACGCCCACTACGTGGGCGGGACACACTCAAGGAGGCGAACCTCCTCGCCGATGCATGAACCGCGTCCCATTAGCGAAGCCATTCTGGGACGATGAGTGTGAGAAGGCTGCAATTTCCGCCCTTTCCAGTGGCAGGNGGGTGAAAGGACCTCAAGCGAGAAAGTTCGGAGAAGAGTTTGCAAAATGGTGCGGGGCAGCAGCGGCAGTACCATGTCAAAGCGGCTCAGCTGCATTGTGGGCTGCGATGAGACTTCTTGATATTGGGCCCGGCGACGAAGTCATAGTTCCAGGAATGACTTTCATAGCCACTGCTACTTCAGTAAGCCTAGTTGGCGCAACCCCTATCTTTGCCGATATCGAAGAAGATTATTGGTGCATATGCCCCGAAGATGCTGAAGCAAAAATCACTGACAAAACCAAAGCGATAATCGGNGTGCATATTTTTGGTCAAGCGTTCTCCCCTAAGCTACGTGAGATTTGTGACAAACATGGCATAGCACTTGTTGAAGATGCTGCACAGGCACACGGTGCAAGCTTGAATGATACTAAGGCAGGGGCAATCGGCGATGTAGCATGCTTCTCATTCTTCCCGTCAAAAAATATGGCGGTTGGCGGAGAAGGGGGAATGATCACTACTACACGAGATGATTTGGCACAGAAATTGTCACGATTGGTCGACCATGGAAGGAATGACGCCCTGGAGTCTATTGAATTAGGTACAAATTTACGGATGAGCGAAGTATCAGCAGCTATCGGAAGAATTCAATTGAAACATCTTGAAAATTGGACATCTCAAAGGAGAAAGAATGCGACACAAATATCCCATTCAACAAGAANCAGGCCAAATTCTGAGCACGCTTGGCATCAATTATGTGTGCTTAGTGATGAACCAAGCGAGATGATTTCTAAATTCAATGTCGCCGGTATCGATGCAAGAGTCCACTACCCCATTCCATGCAATAGACATCAGGTTTATTCTGAACATCATCAGCATGAGGATAGTTTACCGGTTTGTGATAAAATAGCACACAAACTGGTGGCAGTTCCCGTCCACCCTTCAATCTCTGAGAGCGACATCCAAAGAATCAATTCTGTTTTGAATCCTTAATCATGCGCGAAAGCGATGAATTTGACCATCCTTTGAGATGGGTAATTTCCAACCCAAGCCAAGATGGCAACNCCACATCTTGATCTTCTTTCTCAAGTTCTACTTCAGCGATAATTAATCCTCCTAGAGAGTTTTCAAATTCATCTACTTCCCACAGCAAACCATCCGCTCCAATCCAGTGGTGGCGGATTTTACTTACTGACGGCNGCTCATCGAGAGGTAAAGAATTGTACAATTCGGGGGACAATCCCCATTCATATTCAGCAGCCGTAGCTCCTACNCTGCGGCCTTTAGCAGTCAAGGTAACTACACCTTCACTCAGACGAATCCTCCAAGTTGTTAGATTGGTTAGTTCTCTCTCATCTTCAACAAGAAGGCGTCCATTCCAGAAAATCTTACCATCGGTGTGTTTGACATTATCTAGATAAGATTGGAAAATTGCTTTCGATTCGCCTCCTCTCCAAGGTTTGGCATTGCGACCATCGACTAGAAATCGGCGCTCGATTTCAACATCCATCAATTCTCATCCTCTATCTTTTGAGATCTGGCTTTGGACATAANTTCCTCGTCAAGGAACCAAAATGTTGGGGTCTCGGAAATGTGTTTGTCCCAATGCTGTACAGTTCTCGCCCAGATTTCAGAGTCGGCATTTTCCTTACAATAACCTAGTACCCAATCCATTTGTGCTTGCAACTCTTCATCTTCCGGCGAATTTCGCTTTAGATTCTCAGCAGTCATTGCCATGTTCATCATGAACATTGGAGATAGAGCATATGTCCAAAACGGATTTCTTTCAAAATCAACACTTCTTTGAGCAGTCCATAATGAAAACACCCTGTCGTAGAGATAACCTACGCACAAGACAATTAGAATCAGTCCAGCAAAAATACTGAGCAACCCAATATATGTTGCAGGAATCCCTAGAACAGAGTTACTGAAGCAGAACCCCTCGTCACATTTATCGGAAAACCTCCAACTGACATAATCCCATAATAATAGAGTTAACGTCGAGCCTAAAAGACCTAGAGAAATGATAGATTGAGATTGTTGCATACGCCAATATTGGCGCATAACCCACTTCTTGACAGGGTTGATGCTTGAACTCGTCATCGTGCATCCCACGCGCACTGCTTATTCATATTATCATGGGTGAATTGTCTAACTGCCATACCAATGTTACATTATATCTGGCTAGCCACGGGTATTCATGGCCCGCAGAAATAAAACGCCACTTTTGGCAGTAGCTTTNGTTCTGATAATGGGAATGTCCGGGTGTACTGGACTATTCGATAGCGATGACGAATATGAGATAGTTCCAACCGATTTAGGAGATGTTGCAAAAAGATCAATCGGCTCACCAAATTTGGAAACCTTCTCTGATTGTGATGAATTAGAATTTGCACTGAAGCAAAGNATCGAAGAGGAAGCTCGTACAAGTTTGCTGCAAGCTGTTGATGATGTGTATTACTNGGNAGGAGGCATGTGGTTAGAAGACGGAGCAGAAATGGCGGTTGATGACGCTGGTTCAGCGACCTCATCGACGCCTCCCTCGACAACTCGTCAAGAAGGAGTAGATTACTCTGGAACAAATAACCAGGAGCAAGGGGTAGATGAGGCAGACTTTGTCAAAACAAATGGATACAATATTTTCTTTGTAGATAACGGAGTCCTACACATTATGGACGTTCCCGAATTTGGAGAAATAGAGCATGCCTCTACAACCTCAATCCAAGGCAGCCCAGTTGCAATGATGTTGAATGGAGACAACCTGGTTGTTGTGTCGATAGTATCCAGTTGGAATATCGATAATGAAGATCCACTTCAAGAAGCAATGGGATGGAGNGGTGATTGGTATGGGTGGAGGACTAACACNTTGACTAAATTCACAGTATTTGACATCTCNAACTCATCATCTCCAGANATCAACAGAGAGTTGTATATTGAAGGATATTACATGACTGCAAGGGAAGTTGCAGGTACAGTAAGGACAGTTACTCACACCTGGATGAACGTTCCAGATTTACGAACTTGGATTTCTTATCCTGATGGTTATTGGAGCCCAGATTATTCTGAAGAAGAGCGCCGTAATATGAGGGAAGTTGCAGCTCTAGAGGCAATTGGACACAACCAGGAACTAATGTCTAAAATAACCCTAGAAGAACTCCTTCCTCAAGTGCATGAACGTATCGGAGATGAGATAATTACGCACCACATGGACGGAGACGATTGCTCGGATTTCGCAGCACCAGAGGACGCTTTGAACCGCGGATACACCAGTATTTTCACACTCGATTTGATTTCAGAAGAACTCGATTTTGAGGCAGACCACATCGTTGGAAATTGGCCGTTAGTATACTCCTCTCAAGACANATTGATCATTACAGAAAATGCATGGAGTACGTGGTGGTTCTGGGGCCATGATGATTTGATGGAGTCCACAAATATTCACACATTTGACATTAGCCAACCTGGCGAGACAACCTACGCTGGATCAGGCAGAGTTGACGGCACAATCCTCGACCAATTCTCAATCTCGGAGTATGAAGGAGTGGTTCGAGTAGCCACCACTACCGGGCAGTGGGGCCGTTGGTGGATGGAGAACCCGGCGCCAATGGAAAACCACGTAATCACATTGTCTCATGCATTGGATGTTGACACAGGAAAAACCAGACTTTTGGAAATGGGAAGAGTGGATGGAATTGCTTACAATGAAACAATCTGGTCTGCAAGATTCGTGGAAGACAGGGCTTACATCGTCACTTTTGAGAACATGGATCCTCTATGGACGATTGACTTGAGCAACCCAACATCGCCAACAATCATGGGCGAACTCAAAGTTCCCGGCGTCTCAACTTACATTCATCCATTATCTGACGACGCAATCTTGACAATTGGACTTGGACCTGCTGATGAAGAAACAGGATTAGGACTTGATTGGGGCAACACTAGACTCTCTTTGTTCAATGTGTCTAATTTCTCAGACCCACAAGAAACCCAGACACTTTCACTATCGCCGGTTGAAGACCCAACAGACGGTTGGNCTTGGGCTTGGTCTGAAGCTACATGGGAGCATAAAGCGTTCCAATATTGGGCACCAAAAGGCATGCTTGCAGTACCTCTAAACACATACCGCTATGATTACTATTATGATGAGGACGGACGCTACCATTACGAATATGATTGGGTCAGTAAATTGATGATTGTAAATGTAACAGAAGAAGGACTCGAAATGCATGGAGAAGTAGACCATTCCCAGTTTTATGAGACCGATGAATATCACTGGTGGTCATCGTACAATATTAGGCGCTCAATATTCATGGGAGACTACATCTATGCAATTTCACATGCCGGAATAACTGTCACTCACCTGGATACTCTTGAGGAAGTAGACTCATTGCAATTGGTTGAAGTCGAGCCATATAATTCTGAAACCGAAGTTTCAGAGAGTACAGAAGAAGAGGNTAAGTCTGAAGGCTGAATGTCTGGTGGANCCTACGTGCTCAAAGTCGCCTTACTCGGATGCGGNCGCTGGGGCCAAAATCACCTGAGGGTTCTGTCATCTTTCAGAGACAAAGGAATAATCGGCCACATCACTGTTATCGANACTTCGAAAACAGCTAGNGATGCNGCTATTTTGGCTGANGAAATCAAGTCTGATTTTGCTGATNTTGATGCCGATTTGGTAATCATTGCGACCCCCTCAAATCTGCATGCTTCACAAGCGAGAGAATTATTGTCAAAAGGATACCATGTGTTAGTCGAGAAACCATTGGGGTGTTCTGAATCAGAAGCAGCTCAGGTACTTGCTAATGCCAGAGAATTTGGCAGAATATTGGGAGTGGGGCTTCTTTTGAGATTCCATCCGGCGGTAACTCTTGCAAATCAAATGATTAACAATGGCGAATTAGGTAGATTAGAATCGCTCAGATTTGTACGCAGAACAATCCGCACCGCACCCGAGAAAGGAAACGTGATAGAAGCATTGGGAGTTCATGCAATCGATTTGATGTGTTATTTTATGAGCGAATCAGAACCTAGCGCAATCCACGTTGAGGGNGATGAAATCGAGGCCCGTATAGCTCTAGAATTCCCCCATGGAATCGAGGCAATTATCGACGTAGCTTGGCAAACCAGTCGAGAGATAAGGGCGGTAAAATTAGTAGGATCAAACGCAACTCTAAGGTTTGATTTAGATGTTCACGATAGAGCAACTTTGATTTCAGAAAGCGGNGAAAAAGAAATCTTCTGCGAATCTACAATCTCTCCNCTTGAAGCTGAATTGAATCATATTATCTCAGGCATTGAGAACTTCAATTCGGGGCAAGCATGGGCCCCGACTCCTGATTACGGGGCTGCNTTGAGAGGAGTTAGGTGGACAGAAAGAGCAATTCAAGCGTTGCCAATTTCAAGGCCACATTGAAGAATCCGACACCTCTCGCCNGAACATGGCCGGTAGTTCGTCACCCGAAGATTCCGAACCGCTATTCGTTCTAGAACCGCTTCCAGAACTATCTGGCGTGATTGATTCATTCGCTGCTGCAAACCCCATTTTCCTACTGGTCAGTTTTGGCGCAGTCATCTATTTACTAACAAAGTACGATGACCCATTGAAGAAACTTTGGACCACTTCATTAGGTGCTATTGGATTCAATTTCTATGTCACAGATTCGATGTTTTACTCGATGATTTTCACCAGCGTTTACATTCTCGGATTCTTCGTAGTGTGGGGGGCGATTCGTTGGGATGAACTCAAGGCGTTGCTGGGAATAGACCGTGCGAGGATTATTTCGATTGTATCATTCATTGTTTGTACATGGATTTTAGTTGTTTTAGGAACTGCAATTGGTATGCCGGCAGGACCCGGCGTAGTCATCTGTGGATTGACAACTGCTTACCTATGGTGGACCTATTATTCACTAGAGCCAGCAACCGTTTGATAGCGAAGGGTCAAGGACTACGCATGCACACCTATGCGCATGGCAACATTCTCCAGTCATCCAGATTTACCCGAGATTCTCGAGAATCTACTAGAGGATGATGTCCATACATTGTTCTTGAAAGCAGACTGCCCTCCTCGCACGAAAGCAGGAGGAATAGGAAACCTTCGCCTCGCCGATGTTGAAGGCGCAGATGATGGCGAATGGGACACATTGCGCCTTGAATCATTGCAAGAAGAAATACTCACGTTGGTTGACGACAATCGGGACCGATCAGATTGTTTCTTAGAAATCGATAGGAAAGGCTGCCAAGTAATTCAGCTAGGNGACCTAAGAATTTCTTGCGCTTGGCCACCATTTGCGGATGCGAGAGAGATTACCATCGTTAGGCCTGTAGCGAAACTTTCCTTGGACGATTATGAAATCGATCCGAAATTAATCTCTAGGCTATCNGACCATCACCGCGGCGTATTCATTTGTGGGCGACCTGGCTCGGGAAAGACAACTTTAGCACAAGCTATTGCAGAATACTTGGATGAAGATGTCGGAGCCATGGTCAAAACCATGGAAGCGCCAAGAGATTTACAACTTGCAAATAGAATAACTCAGTACGCTCCATTGGAGGGAGATTTGGAAAAGACTGCTGAAATTATTTTCCTTGTTCGTCCTGATTTCGTTATTTTTGATGAAGTTCGAAGAGCCAGAGATTTCGAGATATTTGCAGACGTTAGATTAGCAGGAGTGGGATTGCTAGGAGTGACCCACGCCAACTCAGCATTGGAGGCGATTCAAAGGCTGATAGGAAAGGTCGAATTGGGATTAGTTAGCCAAGTTCTAGATACAATTCTACACGTGGAATCAGGACAAATTCAACAGGTTTTGGAATTAAGAATGACTGTAAAACCGCCTAGTGGTATGCAGGAAGAACTGGCAAGGCCAGTAATCGAAGTGGTCGAATTTCCAAGCGGTAAAGTAACTCATGAGATGTTCGCATTTGGCTCAGAAATCGCCGTAGTCCCTGTAGATGGAGTTACCTCAAGTAGGGGCNTTTCACCTGTTGCTGCTTTGGCAAGAGATCAATTGATCAAGAAGATTCGAGATTGGGTNGGCGTATCTTGCGGCGTAAAGATTACTGGAACCAATTCTGCGGAAATTTATGCGCCCAAGGGAGTAGTATCTACGCTAATAGGAAAGGGTGGAGAAAATATCCGAGATTTACAAGATGAATTGGGAGGAATGAAATTGTCCGTATCTTCATTCGCAGAAATGCCTGATGATGTTCACGTTCCTGTTGAAGACCATTATGAAACACTTGAGCGCAGAGCAAGAGAGTCCAAAGCCTGGGAGTATTCCAAACGTGGCCGTAAGTCGAAAAAGCGTAAACGATAAGCCATCGCTAACTTCAAAGTTGTAAATTTACAACAATTTATTCAGAAGATGGATTGATGAAGGCGCGACATTCCCGCTGTATTCATGGCACAGTCCCCTGATGGCACAGGAACCGCTCCTGTGAGGATAACCAATTCCTCTACATCGGTTACTAGTGGCATTGGAGTAACTCAGAAATTAGTTGGTGCAGCAATCGCTTTTGGCAATGTGCTTAGGGGGACTTTCGGCCCTAATGGTTTAGACAAAATGTTGTACAAAACCAATGGTGAAGCCGCAGTTACTAATGATGGTGCGAAGATAGTTGCCGAATTACTGGTTAAACATCCAGCAGCGAAAGCTTTCGTAAGTCTTGCAGAGAGTCAAGAGAACGCTTGTGGAGACGGTGTAACCGGCTGCATTCTACTCGCTAGCGAATTAATGAGCGAGGCAGGCAGATTACTCGAGAGAGGATTACATCCACTGATTCTTGTAAAGGGATATGAAATGGCCTTATCTCAAACCTTGGATGAATTAGACAATAGATCTAAACCTCTCGGTAAAAANCTAGAACGGGTTGCAAGAACTGCACTCGTTGGCCGTTCTACTGAAGGCGCTTTAGACCATCTTTCTCACCTAATCGCACAAGCGGTTGAAATGATTCCCGATAGTGACTATGAGAGAGTAAGAATGGCAAAGGCTGGAGTGGGCACTCCTGCAACATCTACTTTGATTCCAGGAATTATTCTGGAAAAGAGGCTGGCCTTAGAGAGGATGCCTCGTACANTCAGTGATGCTAAAATCGCCGTNCTATCCTGTCCATTGGAATTGGAACAGTCTACGGTTTCGGCAGAAATTGAAATCAGCACCCCTGAACAGTATGAACGATTCATCGATGCAGAGCACAGCCAGATTGAGAAAATTATTGAGAAAGCAAAGGCTTGTGAAGCAAACATCATTTTTTCGGCTGAAGGAATAGACTCTAGAGTATTACATTCACTTGCAGATGCTGACATCTTCGCACTGGGGGGAATCGAGAGACCTATGGCTGAAGACATCGCACAAGCGTGCGGTGCAAAACTATGTGATCACCTTGATGATTTACCCTCTTCTTTAGGCAGAATAGATTCTCTCGAACATCAAAGGCTAGAGGGAGCGGAAGGCGTCAAGGAAAGAATCATTCTCGAAGTCGGTCAAAATGCAGGCATAGTAACCTTGCTTGTTGGCGGAACAGATGGCGTTGCTGCNGAAGAAACAATCAGAGGTTTGTACGATGCTTTGCGTTCAACATGCNTAGCTAAGGAAGAGGACTTAGTTGTCCTTGGAGGGGGCAGTTTGCACATGGCAGCATCACTCAGAGTCAGAGAGGCGGCTGAAAACTGTCCAGGTAGAGAGAGATTGTCAATGGAAGCGTTTGCAAGAGCATTGGAAGGAATCCCTGCAGCACTTTCAGCCAACGCTGGCGAAGATAAAATCGATGCATTACTAGAATTGCGCTCATTACACCGCGCAGGGAAAATAGATAGTGGAATTACACATTCCGGGAAGCCAGGANCAATCGACTCAGTATGGNTACCAACATATACGATCGAACACGCAATTTCGGCAGCCTGCGAGTCTGCTTGCAGTCTATTACGTGTCGACCAGGTAATTTCGGCCCGAGGAGATTGAGTCGGCACCTTCATTTGACTGTCTCAAATCCNTTCCTTAACGGGTACCGTACATGGAGATGAACTCCCGCCCCCGGGCTTTACTATCGGTTTACGATAAGACAGGCATTGTTGAATTTGCAAAAGGCTTGGATAGCCTTGGCTATGAATTAGTTTCAACNGGGGGAACTGCAAGGAAATTGCGAGAAGCCGGATTAGATGTAATNGGNGTCTCAGANGTAACTGGCCATCCAGAAATTTTTGATGGTAGAGTCAAATCATTACACCCNGCAATCCACGGGCCTCTACTATGCAGGCTTGAGAACGAGAAAGATGCNGCAGGATTGGTTGAATTNGGCTATCCAATGATCGAGGTGGTTGCTTGCAACTTGTATCCATTTAGTGATGCAGCAGCGGTTCAACCTCCATTGNAAGATCTTGATTTATTGGAAATGGTAGATATCGGCGGCCCTACTATGGTTCGCGCTTCGGCAAAGAATCACCTGAATGTCGTAATTACTTGCGACCCTGAAGACTACTCATCTGTTCTGCAAGAACTATCTTCGGGCAATGTGTCATTGGAAACTAGGCGTCTTCTGGCACTAAAAGCGTATGAGCACACAGCAAGCTACGATTCCGCAATCGCCAACGAATTGGCAAGCAGATGGGTAGGCCGTCCAGAAGATAGTGNCGATACGGAAGAGCAGTCAAAACGCCTTCCNAACACTATGTCNGTTGCAGCATACAGAATGCAAACATTGCGTTATGGGGAGAATTCACATCAGGCCGCAGCGTTGTATGTAGATCCGGGTGCACCCGAAGGCGAGACTTTGGTTACTGCCAAAGTTGAGGGGGCTAAAGCAATGAGTTACAATAATTATTCAGACGCAGATGCAACGCTCAGACTTTGTCGTGCTTTATCCACTGATGAATGGCCAGAAACTCCACATGCGTGTGTGATTGTAAAACACAACAACCCCTGTGGAGCGGCATTGGGTAAGACGCAATTAGAAGCGTACGAGGCAGCACTTGCTAGCGACCCAGAAAGCGCCTTTGGCTCGATTATTTGCGTGAATGAGCCTGTTACCATGGAGTTCGCCGAAGCCTTAGGAACGCTATTCCTCGAGGTACTGATGGCTCCAGGGTATGAAGAAGGAACTAAGGAAGTTCTGATGCAAAAGAAGAACCGTAGAATTTTGACAATAAATTCGCCAAATAATCGCTTAGCACCTCTTCCTCGAAAAACAGTCCGTAAACCGGTCGAAGGCGGTTGGCTAGTACAAACAGAAGAAGCCCCTGTAATCGATTGGAACAAGGCAAAGGTCGTTACTGAAAAGGCGCCTACAGAAGGCCAAATCGCCTCGATGAAATTCGCAGTTCGTGTGTGTGAACAAGTCAAGTCAAATGCAATTGTAATGGTCCAAGGTTTGGCAACCGTTGGCATTGGCCCTGGGCAAACTAGTCGCGTTGAAGCAGTCAGAATCGCTGCAAGAAGGGCTGGTGAAAGAGGGAAAGATTGCGTTTTAGCCAGCGACGCCTTCTTCCCGTTCAAGGATGGAATTGAGCAAGCAGCTGAAGCCGGCGCTGCTGCAATTGTTCATCCAGGGGGCTCGATTCGAGACCAGGAAGTAATTGATGAAGCCAATGCTAGAGGCATTGCTATGTTGTTCACAGGTCACAGGTTATTCAGACATTGATTTGTCTCTAGATTTAACCATTGAAAGAATGTAAGCGATACCTAGTATTCCAACAATTAGGATAGTTATTGCCCCATATGCGTTCTCATCCGCTCCATTCCAAGAAGATGAATCTATCAAATTACCATCTCCTTTTGTTGAAACATACCAAACGAAGTACGCGGATGCTGTGGCCATTAAACCAATCAGGCTTGCAATCACTATTTTCACATGCCTGGGCAACGTCTTTCCTGTAGCATAATATTCGAACATAGAAGGGCCGAAGAACCGGTTGGTCAACGTCCATCTAAACAGCCTCTCGTTAGATAGAGAGAATAGGAATGCTGCCGGAACAGCCCAAGATACAGTAGGCCACCCCGGAATCCATATCCCAATAACCGAGAATATAACACAGATTGAACCCAGTCCAATGTAAATTTTACTTTTCAGCGGACTGCTAACTACGGCGTACTTTTCGACTATGGCGTCCACAGTCTCAAGCCTCTCCGCCATGGTCTCTCTTCTGAAAAGTACATTATGAAGATAGTACTGCTGAAGCCAAGGCATATTGCCGAACAACCTCTCGCGGTACTATGGCAGAGGATTGGAGGCTCCCGCGGGTTGGAACTGCCGAAGATCCATTACGTCTTGCCATATTTATTTCAGGTTCAGGCTCAGGGATGGAAGCACTTCTCAAACACCAACAGGATTCTGATTGTAGGCATACGGCTACTGTTGTGATTAGCGATAGNCCAGATGTTTCAGGGCTGAAGAAAGCCGAAGCCTTAGGAGTTACAGCAATTGTAGTCCCCCTCCCAGATATCTTGGANAGAGATGAAAGGAGATTGATCCATGAAAACGAGGTCAGCGATGTGCTCGCAGATCACGGAGTTGAAGCGATAATCTTGTCCGGATATATGCGTATTCTTACTCCTTCATTTGTNGAGGGNTGGGCNGGCAGGATTCTCAANATTCACCCTTCCTTGTTGCCAAGTTTCCCAGGCGCCCACGCTCACAGGGATGCTATAGCCGCAGGGGTTTCGAAATCCGGCTGCACAGTTCATTTCGTGGATAGCGGCATGGATACTGGTCCAATAATTATGCAAAGAGAAGTNGAAGTCGATTCTAGCGATGATGAAGAATCCCTAGCAGAGAAAATCAAGAAGGAGGAACATATTCTGTATCCTCTTGTCATAGACATGTTCAGCTCCGGNGAGATAAAATATCCTTGAGCTCTTCTGGAGTATTGGTGTTTCTAGCCTTTATTCCACCTTCGCAGGAGAGTATGTCTTGAAACATTTCAGTTATTTTTCTAGAATGTATCAATTGATGAGATGCATCTATTTTCGCTAGTAAAGGTTGTCTGTTTCCCGAGTCGTCTGTAGGGACGCCATTGATTTTAGAAAATAATTCNGCGTCTGCTAGATATGCGTCACACGGTGCGAGTTGGACAATTCCGCTTAATTTTGATATGAGATCAAACAACGATTCAGCCAGAGTTTCTTGCGAATCAACGACACACTCTTCATCAAACAAGGACATACGTTCAAGACTGCCGCACATAACAATGACTCTTTCGCAACCAGCAATTCTCAATTCATTAGCAAGCCGAGTAACATTTGAATTAATCAAAGATTTATCTCGCCCCATTCTGCTAGATTTGCCTCCGGCAAGAATTATTCCGGTTTGCAAGTAGACACCTCAATGCATTGAATCNAGGCCGTTTAGGGACAGTTCGACCTCGCCAAGTAATTCGTGAACTCTAGCAAGTAGTGCGCGTCTTTCCTTCGAAGAACGAGCAAGTGGCAACCATTCTAGTAGGCGCCTAATATCTTGCGCATCTCTAGCAACAGTCCAGTTCAGAACTTCTTCCAGGACCGGGTCGTCGGCCGGTAGAAAACGGTCTGCCATGAAGAAGCCTAGTCAAGGTACAACAAAAACTCACGCATCTAAGGAACGCTTTCGAATACGTTCGAATAACTCTCCACCTTTCGGCGCATTACTTACCAACTCGACAAATTCATCTTTCATGTCTAGTGACGCAATTAACATGGCATTCTGCATCTGAATCTTGTTTGCATTGTATGAGGAGAGGAATTCTATGCTTGGAACATCTCTTCCAGAACGTTTGATTTCTTCCGCCATTTCAAGAACCAAATCTAGGGGCAACCCTTTGTTTATGGTGCTAAGCATTTTGGCCCATGCATCTCCTTCAGTGTTTGCAAACAACAAACCGATGAGCTTTACATCTTCTCTTCCACATCTCTTCCACAGCCGCTTGACTAATTCTTGAATCCTTTCTTCGTGATTAGTCAATAACCAAGAAGCGATTCTTCTCATGGTTGGGTCATCAGTTCCAATATGAAATGCAAGCCCACTTTGCTGCAATACTTTGTCTGTAATCGAGCGATTAACCAATCCTTGAGCGCCGCAATCATATGTCGCTTTTAGAAAGGACATGACTTTACGACCTTTGGGCAACCCCTGGTCGAATAAGGAATCAAGGTCATTGACCAAAAAATCACCTCAACTATTCTTTGTTCGGACACTGGTGAATAAGCTTTGAACCAATTCAACACTATCTCTTAGTGTCCCCAACATTTTGTCTACAACATTTTCATCCTCGGTCTTTTGACGAATCATGTCTCGCAAATCAGCCTCAATTCTAGAATGGTCACTATCATCAATATTGAATTGCGCTCTTAAATTTGCAAGGACAGCGAACTCATCTTTTGAAAGTGAAGCGTTGACAATTGCGATCTCGAAAACTTTAGTGTAAACTAATCGCTGCTCATTTGGTGCAACTTCTCTTCCGGAGTCGGTCTCTCTTCCTTCACGGATCGCAGAATAGACTTCTGCAGGCTCTTCCGCAGAAAGCCCTAGTGCACTTGCAAGTTTGATGATCAGGCGCTTCTCTTCACGCGTCAAAACACCGTCACGAAGCATAACTTCAACGGTGGTTCTGAACACAGTAAGTGCCCCTACATTCTCGCCGGTCACAACTTAGCGACAACCTCTTACCACTTGAATCTCATTGATATCTTGTAAAACCGCAAAAAACGCCTTTTTACCTAGAGAGGATTCAAGAAGGATGGGTAGGTCGCGGTGCTTGTCCAAATCCGATTCACGACCAATCAAAGCCTCAATTTGAGGCTTAAAAGGTCACTCTGGAAATGTGCCGAAAGGCTCACTAAAAGGCTGCAATTGGCTAGGACAAGGAGAGATTCTCATGGCAAAAGGAAAAAACAACGGAGGTAGAAGCGGAGGCAAAGGCGCAGGCAAAGCCAAGGCAATGAAATACCTCATTAAAGCCGACCTAAAGGTCAACGGAAACGTCCAGCGCAAGGACATTATAGGCGCAATAATGGGTCAAACAGAAGGCCTACTTGGTGACGATTTAGAACTTAGAAAACTACAACGGACCGCACGAATAGGTCATGTTGATGTTGAGGTAAAAAGCAACGGTGGCAAAATCACTGGGCAAATTCTGATTCCTAGTAGTATGGATAATGTTGAAACAGCTATTATCGCTTCAAGTTTGGAAACCATCGATAGAGTAGGCCCATGTGCAGCGAAAATTNTAGTTACAGAAATTCAAGATGTTCGATCTACAAAGGTCAATGCGGTNATCGACCGCGCTAAGGATTTGNTACTCGANATGGTAAACTCTGGCGATGCNGCAACTAAGACTGTAATAGAAGAAGTTCGCAGCGTATTGACTGTTGGAACAGCCAAAAACTTCCATGGCCTAACNTGTGGCCCNAANGTCGANTCTAGCGANTCNCTAATCATTGTNGAAGGAAGAAACGATGTNCGTAATNTGTTNAACTTCGGAATTAAGAATGCAATATCTTGTGATGGAGCAGGTTCGATAAAGCAAGAGTTAGTCGACCTTGCCAACGGTAAGGAGAATGTAATTCTGGCTATTGATGGCGACCGTGGCGGCGAGATGTTATTCCGCCAACTAAACGAGACTTTGAATATCGATTTCGTCGCACAAGCACCAGTTGGGCAAGAGTGGGAACTTCTTCCTCAGAAGACCGCAACAAAGTGCCTTGCACAAAAGATGGAAGCGTCCAAGTTCGCAGCAAAATTACCTGAAGATGAACCTTCGGAAGACTCTGAAGCTTGGCTCGATGAAATCCAGGAGCCTGAAGAAGCACCTGCTGAAGTACACGAATATTTTGATCACATCGCAGAGCTGAAGAAAAACAATGCAGTCTTTGTTAATGTTGATGGCACAATATCAGAAGCAGTTGGCCCCAAAAAGCTGGAAGAAGCTGCGCAAGATGCTGACGGAGCGGTTGCACTCGTAATCAATGGCCTAGTAACGGACAGAATCCTAGACATTGCATCAGGAGCAGCAATTGAAACCGTTGTTGGAACCAAAGAAGGCAAAGGCTTCTCTGCACGCGACGATGTAACCGCTTGGCTTACAGAGAAGCACGCTTGAAGATAAATTAGGGTTAATATTCATCAATTGAATCTAACCATCGCGCTTTATGGGCGAAGAAGAGTCACTTGCTGCAATGTCGGCACCCGTGGTAACTTTAGAGAGAAAATCAGGCTCTCAAATTGCACTTGCGCTGACGGTTTTTGCTCTGGTNCTAGCATCCAANTCGATAATNAATGANTCTTGGTTGACNNNCTCAACCGAAACAGGNGATNCAANCATACAATCCGACATNGGCCTGCATGAGATTTCAGNNGAAGCATGNTCAGNCGNCTTATGCGAATCTGAAAGCGAAAGTNTTGCAACTCTTTATGACGATTGTAAGGGNGATTGTGATGAGATAACCGACTGGTATAATGCAGGAAATGTTGCTACAATAATGCTCATACTTGCTNGNATAATTCTGTTCTCTGCAACAATATTGCAAGTTCGCTCAATGCTGGGGCACAATTCCCGACTACCTAATTTTGTTTCAGGTGGGGGGGGTATTTTTGTTGCGTTATCGATTTTAGTTTGGAGTCTNATAATACCTGAATCTGAAATTGATCTTGATTGGGGGCAAGGATTATGGTTGGCAATAGTCGCTTCGACATGTGGAATAGTCGCCGGAATGAGTGGAATATTACAATCCTGGATTGACGGACCACCTCGCATGCGAGCCCATGGAGTAAGGTCTGGCAGCGGGATGAATGAATTTGTTTTGAAAGAGTCGTCATGTGGAAATCACACATTATCGATATTAGTGGATTCTGATTTGATCAGAGTTGCTAAGATAGACCGTATTGGGGCATCTGCTTCAACCAAAGATATACTGGCAACACGTCGCGATTCATACACCGGATTTTCACATCAAAGAATGGATTGGTTAGATGATTTCAAAGGTGTTTGGTGGGTTGTAGGCGGCGCATCACTAATTTCATCATTCATGATTAGTATTCTATTTTTGATTCCATTTATCCTCGCATCTACTCTTGCTTTATTCCAATTGATGGACCCGGAAAGATTCGTAATATCTACCAACTCTGGAAACCATCCGTTCTACATCAACCGTTGGCGTTCTAACCGAGAACTGACTAACTTGGCCATGGATTTGGTTGACGATGTAATGATCGATGTTTTACGCGGCGAAAAACTTGAAACCGAAGCATTGGATGCTAGAGCCGATTTAATTGCAGAAAGGTTCAGTGCAAACCGCGAAGCTGAGCAGATTGCAATTGCAGCTGCGGCTGCAGAAAAAGAAGCATTCATTCAGGCGGCAGAAATACCCCCGGTAGAACCATCAGAAGCAGATGAATCACCCGAGCCTCAAGTCGTAAAACAGGCTCCCGTGACAGAAACTCCGGCGGTAGAAATCCCGGGACCCCCAGTCGAAGAGTCCACGCCTGAAGTTGCAGAAACAGAGGAAAGCACTCCTTCTTTGTCTGACGATGTTGAGTGGCCAGAACCAACAGCCGAAACTCCTGAAGAAGAACCTACTGAAGAAGAACCTACTGAAGAAGAACCTACTGAAGAAGAAGCAGAGCAGGAAGAACCGCCTGCACCTCAAGTCGAAGAGCCAGTTTCTGCAGTAGAAACGCCAGTGGCACAAAAACCAATCACAATCCCTCCTCCTCCGCCGCTACCAGCAGCACCGGCACCAATGCCTCCAGCAATCATGCCCCCTCCGCCGCTACCAGCAGCACCGGCACCAATGCCTCCAGCAATCATGCCCCCTCCGCCTCTGCCTACTGCTATGCCAGCGCCACCCGGGATGTCTAACATCCCCCCGCCTCCAAGCGTGCCAGGAATACCAGCCCCTCCAGTGGGTGCAACAATGGTGCCCCCTATGGCTGAAAATCAACCACTTCCGACACCTCCTCCGGTATTGGTTCAAGCAGCACCCCGTGAAGATAATTTGAGCGATGACGAGATGGACGATCTCTTAGGAGAACTAAGCTCGTAATCAACGTACTCCGCCGGCACTCGCCAACATTATTCTGCGCTCAAGAAGGCTAACTTCGTTAGACAGAGAATCAATTTCATCTGCTGCCGGCAGATTGTAATCATCAGCGTCTAGAGGTAATGCCACTCCAGGTCCAGGAATTCGAATTAGAGCCCCACCTAATGTCAAAGAATCTTCTAACAAATTTCCAACCGCTCCACTATGTCTTGCTTCTAATCGAATCCGAGTCCATTTAGAGAGCTCATTTGCTAACTTTGCCAGAGTTGACAACATGGCATATCTTTGCGCATCCTCGTCATCTCCTTTCGGCATTAATCGTAAAGATAAGCGCAATAATCTATCTAATCTTGTATCTCTCGGTTCAAGTCCAACGTGGGATGCTAACGAACGTCTAACCAAATTAACATCGCCATTATCCAGTAACATGTCTGCTTCATCTTCTAGACCTAATGAGCGTAGAATCGATTCTAGTGGCGAATCATCATCTGGCACATCATGGGTCATTGGAGGTACATCTTCGTCAGTCTTGGGCTGCTCTTCTGGTTGTATCTCTTGGCCCTCGTCTTTCTTTCTAGCACTGGCTCCCGCAAGACCGTAATTAGTGACACCAAGCCGGTCGGTTATACCTCCGACCATATCACCTAGCGCTCCGAATTTGCCAACTCCGTCGCGCCCTCCTCCACTGACTAACCCCTTTATGCGGCCAGACTTTTTCCCTGGAGAGTCTTCTTCACGCACCAGTTCCTCAGGTCCGCTTTCTTCATTATCGTCGGAAGCAGGCGTCTCTTCAGCACCCTCGGCGTTATTCGCTTCCATTTCTTTCAAGATCGCTTCCATTGTATCTTCAACATTATTTGCAGGAACAGGAATCAGTACAGGTTTAGTGCGCTTACGAGGCCTCCATGCTATGAATTTGAAATCGCTGTCAACAACATTCTTTTGCGCTAAATCCATCATCATCTGAGGGATTTCAGCAGATAGGGCGGCGAGACGCTCAGGGCGAGTAAGATCGAGATTCACTGCAACCGATAACTCGGGGTCTCTTGTCCAATCCAGCCCTGAAACTCTTCTTCGTAATTGTTCATGATTTGCGACCGATTCACGAATCGAGGCCATCCTTAATGCAAGGTCTACTGGGTCTTCAATTAGTAAATTTTCAAGCGAATCGACTGTGAAACCATTACCGTACCATTCATCGATTTCATCACGCATTCCCTGCTCTAATCGCTCAATTGGGATCCCAGAATTTCTTCTGTTCAGCCTAGAATCTGCTACCAATGTCTCGAATTCAGCTAGTGATAAAGAGGCTGTAGGTTGGTCATTGACAAGTCCCTTGCGGAGTAATTCCATCCAGTCTCTTTCTAACATTGAGCGATGCCTTGCTCCTCTTCTAGCACGGGCTTTAATGAAGAAGTCCATTTCTTCGAGTAGTTCCAATTCTAAATCGAACTCTCGTAGAATCGCGACTCTTCGGATAATTTCTTCTTCACCATCAATGGATGCATCAAGGGCCATCAACGCATCTATCAAGTCACAAGCAGTTTGGTATTTTGATTCTTCACGCTTTAACCAAGCAATTGCACTACGTGGCTCTTCAGAAATTCTATTTCTCCAAACATCCATTGCAAACCCACGGTCTTCCCACGAGCCAATAATTTGTATCCCTTCTAATTCTAACTCGCGCCATTCCTGATCAAGTGAGTCGACCATGTCTACAAATTCTTCAGTCATGTCTAGTTTACCTGCCAGAGAAGTATTTCCACACCTATCTGGCCATAAAGTTTCGAAATCTCTCCACCGTTCTAAAGCACGTAGGTGGACTTCAACAGCCTTTTCGATTTCAGGCATACCTGCCTCCCAATCGAGCAAATCTTTAGGAAGTATTTGCCCATTAGTTGGGAAACTGATTCCTAATTTTATCCATTCATTTACAGTGGACGTAAGCGTTGATAGCCTACTGGATAAGTTATCGATGATTGCATCTACCTCGGCAGTCAAATCGTCACTTCTTTTCTCGAGTAAACGGTCGGCCAGTTCACTGTCAAAGGCACGAATATCTTTCTCAATCCGCAAACGATTATTTCTAGCTCTATCGGCTCTGGATTGTAGTGCAGAAAGGTGATCGAGCGCAGCATTAATTTTCATTCTTCTCGCACTAGAAGCATCGATTCCATCTCTGTCAAGGAGGTCAATCATCTCTCCAACGACTTGCCTTCTTCTTTCCTCGTCGCTTTCAATTTCGTCCAACATCGATGAGATTAGAGGCTCACTACTAACGTCATCAAATAGAATAAACATGGGCTGGCAAGCAGAATATGATGAAGGGTCAAGTGCATTCAATCGTTTGACGATAGCACTTAGATTACTTCTCCGACCTCTTTCCGACCATCGGGCTTCAGCCTTGTGAATGTAGGGCTCCCATGGCCGATTTAGTGCCGCATCTTTATTCCATTTTTCAAGAAGACTTTCAGTATTGGTAACATCATCTAAGCTTGCTAGCCATCGGCTTTTCTTCTCTCTTGGCATTGTAGAATCAATAACTCTGCGCCTTAGGGCTCTGTTTTTAGAAACCAGTTCATCAAACTGCATTAACAACTCACTGCCACGAGCAGGCTCTGCACGCAAAGCATTGCGAAAATCATCGACATTGAAACCCTCGTGAGACCACGCCTCAAGGCGTTCACTCCACCAGTGAATCTCGTCCATACACTTCACCCTAATGACCACTGGTTGGTGCAGGCGTTTGAACTTACCTTAAACGAGCGACTTAGTCGTTTGTTTCGGCAATTCTCCCAGGGTCACGGAAACGCACTCTCGCGCATGAGTCGCGTAGGAGAGCATATAGCCTCGAGAAAGGGGCTGGGTCTCGATGGACCCGATCACCGTCTCGATGGGACTCGGTTTGTTTGCAGCAGGAGGAGGCTTGGGCTGGTGGCTCAGTAAGACTCACGAATCGCTGGACGGACTGGGCGATGGCATGATCCTCCTGCAGGAAGCGCAGGCGTCCACCTCTGCTATGATGGGCAAGAGGATGGATGGATTAGAAGAACGTGTACAGCGACTTGTCGCTGGGCTTGATGGTGTGCGTGCAGCACATCCAGAATTGGATGGTACAATTCTTGCATTCGAGGCACTTCAAGGACAGGGTGAAGCATTACAGGCATTAGAAACTCTAGTTGCAGGCATTGCTCTAGATGCGGACCATGAAACCAGCCCACTGTTGGCACCAGGTCCTGCTAAACTTGCAGTTTCCCTACTCGAGACTATTGACGAAATGGAATATCTCACTGCACCAGATGCAAGAAGGATTGCTTTGGTTGCACTAGAGAGTGGTAGACTAGGTAGAGCTAAGGATTTACTATTGCAATCTCACGCTTCTGTTCCGGGTGACGACATAACTCTTAGAATCCTAGAGCACACTGCAATTCTTTCAGGCGATGTATTCGAGAGGCGTCGTTGGTTAGATGCACGTTTATCATTGAATCCAGACAACCCAGAATTGTTACGAGCACACGCCCATCTGCTTGCAACTATGGGCGACGAGGATGCACACAAGGACATCATGCGCCTAGAAGCATTAGGGCTTGATACGCCAGCCGACCGCTCATTACTTTCCGGACTCCGCCAACGCGCCGGCGCTCGCTCTGAAGCGCTTGAAGCGATTGAAAGCGCACTAGAAGAGGACCCCTCTCGCTCTGATGACTGGTGTGCAAGAGGAGAGATCCTCTATGCACTCGAGGAAAAGGGCAAGGCATTAGAAAGCGTGGACAGATGTTTAGAATTAGATCGCCAAAACGGAATGGCTTGGGCTATTCGTGCTAAGGT
>PAJN01000035.1 GCA_002710205.1 Methanobacteriota archaeon
CTGGATTAAATCATGCCTGCAGTCAGACTGGATGGTAAATCCTGCGCAGCCGACCTTGAAGAGAGGTTGAAAGTCCGTATTGCTAATTGTAAGGTTCAACCGCATTTAGCGGTTGTAATTGTGGGTGATGATCCTGCATCACATGTGTATGTAAGAAACAAAATTCGCTCCTGTGAAAGGTTAGGAATCAAATCCACTCATTTCGAAATGCCAGCAGACACATCGCAAGAAGAAGTTGAAAAGACAATCCTTTCCCTGAATCAAGACGATTCACTTCATGGTATTCTAATTCAATCACCTCTTCCTTCGCACATGGATGAAGAATCTCTTACAGATTTGATAGACCCAAGGAAAGATGTTGATGGATTCCACCCTGAGAACCTTGGCCGAATCGTACAAGGCCGCCTCGATGGAATGATCCCATGTACTCCCGCCGGAGTGATGGAAATGTTGCGTTGGGCTAATGTGGATATGACTGGGAAAAAAGCCGTAGTAATCGGACGTTCTTTCAATGTAGGAATGCCTCAAGCATTGCTGCTAGCTTCAAAGGGCGCTGATGCAACAGTTACTATTGTTCATTCCCGAACAGTTGATGCCAAGGCTGAATGCTTGACGGCTGATATTGTAATTGCAGCGGTAGGCAGGCCTGAGATGGTAAAGGGAGATTGGATTAAGCCAGGTGCAATTGTTGTTGATGTAGGAATTAACCGAGTCGAAGATTCTAGCCGAGAAAGGGGTTGGAGACTTGCAGGTGATGTACATCCTGATGTCGAAGAAGTAGCATCACTTCTTTCGCCCGTACCGGGTGGCGTTGGTCCAATGACGGTTGCAATGTTGATGGCTAATACGGTTACATCCGCGGAAGCCCAACATTCTTGAGTTGCGCCCTCTAGAGATAATCATGGACCCGAAGCATCCGAACATCGCCTTTGCTGCGAATACTGGTGCTTTACTGTCATTTATTGCTCTACTATTCTCAGCGTTTCTTCCTTATGGTACGCCTAGAGGGTGGGGAAATGTTGAATCAGTATTGTTAGCTTTAGTTCCCTTGAGTTTAGCTTTAGCATGGTGGGCTAGAAGGGAACATGATATTCCTGTTGTGCATGAGCATGGTTCTTCTGCAGCACAGTATGAAGCGATGGAAGATTTACCCACTATGGTAAGTCTTGATGGAATCCAAGAGTCAGTCAATCCGAATACTGCATCTGTTATCGAGTCGATAATCGGTTCGCAAATGACGCAAGATGAATCTGCAGTAAGCAACGCAATCAACGCTCTTTCTCAAGGGCAAATGGGGGAGTCATCTGCTGCTGCCGTTTCCAATAACGATGTTGACCATGTCAAAGTCAACATGGACAAATTCGATTCAAGAGGATTCCAAATTGATGGAGTCGGATCCATTCCTCTGCCAGAGGTGGCGCCTCTGGAACTGCCTGATGTTCCAGCAATGGCAGATTTGCCCAAAATGCCAGACCTTGATGATCTGTTGAATGAGGATGATGTATCTGCGGCTCCACCTCCGCTGGACTTGCCAGAACTACCGGATTTCTGAGGTTGAATTATGTGGACCGAGAGTGTCGATTTGCACTGCCATTCATGGCATAGTGATGGATTACATTCGCCGACTGAAATGGCTGAAAGAGCATTTCAGTCAGGTGTGAAAGTCTGGTCATTAACCGACCATGACACTGATACGGGTTGGCAGGAAGCCAGCAATGCTTGTGAAAAACTTGGTATGCGTTTTATTCCCGGTGTAGAGATCACTTGTGAAGTTGAACTACAAAGTTCGACTAAGAATCCTTCTTCATGGCACCTTCTTGCTTACTTTCCAGAAGGTGCATCACAAGAATTTAGTGATTGGCTACTTAGTTTGAAAGATGCAAGAGTTCCTCGCATGAAATTGATGCTACAAGCACTAGCAGAGATGGGCCACGAAATTCCTTTGGAGGATGTTGAAAAATTCGCGGAGGATTCTCTTGGTAGACCGCATTTAGCCAGAGCGATGGTAGAACATGGAATAGTTGAATCAGTTTCCGAAGCATTCGAAAAATGGATTGGAAACGATGGTCCTGCATTCAGAGAAAGACCTCTTCCTACTGTTTCTGAAGCAGTTAAAATGGTACATCAATCAGGTGGATTGACCTCATTAGCCCATCCGTATTACTATGGAATTGAGCTCGATGTTCTTGTTCCCACTTTGTTACGCTTAGGCGTGGATTGTATTGAAGCAGTGCACAATTCGCATCCCGATTCATATCGCTGGAAATTGATGCAGCAAGGTTTCCCAGTAACTGTTGGAGGAGATTCTCATGGGACAGAAAACCGTCCTTCTCCGGGCAAAATATGCGTTCCAATCAAGCAACTGCACCCTTGTTTTCACCCGTGAATTTATTCCAGAGCAAAGCGGCTTCGAATAGAAGGATAATCGGAACCGATACCAGGAAAAGAGACAACGGGTCCGGTGGAGAAAACGCTGCGCCCAAAACGAATGTAGTGAACCAAATGTGGCGACGATAAGCTAGTAATGTCGCTCTATCTACTGCACCAGTTTGTAGTGATAATGTCGTTAATAGCGGGGCTTGGAAGCCGATAACACAAGCCAAACATAGACTGATTATGAAGCCAATAAATGATGACAGTCGCCACTCTGTAGACAGGCCTGCAGATTGGGCATCAGTGGCCAGATAATCCAACAGCATCGGGGTAAGAAGATACCATGAATAAATGATGCCAATTGCGGCTAGAATGATTGCAGTAATCACTGAAATAACGACACTCATCGTAGGTCTTGGGCTCTTCTTTGCAAGACCACTTTTCCATGCTCCATCAATGATTAAGGCCAGTACTGCTAAACCTGCACCTAGCCATGCTCCTACCCTTACCTGTAGCATGATAAATTCAACAGGAGTCAGTATGATGATGTTGACGTCTGAAGGAACTAGTCCTACTCCCAAGAGCCAGTCGACGAGGCGATGAGACAATGGGATTCCTATTCCGATACCGATTATGAAAAGAGCAACAATTAGTTTCAATCTACTTTGAATGTGCTTTGAAATTTGCTTGAACAAATTTTTGATTTCAGGGTCGAGAGAAAATTCGTCACCCATTCACTCTTCCTCCCATAGATGGGATGGAGTTGAATCGATGAATGAACGGCCAGCCTGCTTCAACCTCTTCAATCGGTGAATGACGAATCCAGTCATCCACATTGATGGTAGTGATAATGCGACGGCTTTCCACATTTGGTCCTCGCCGTAATCGTTGATTATTCTGACTTCAATTACATCATCAAGTTCCTCGGCACTATTGTGCAGAATGACAAGATGCCATAATTTAGCATCGGTTACAGTTACATTCATCGTTTTACCAGGTTCAACAAAATACACCGTCTGGTTCTTTTCAATCTCAGACCAATTGATTACACCTTGATCCATTGCAGTTACCGATTCATCAACCCAAACTATCGAAAATTGAAGGGTAAGTGACTCATCTAGATTCGTAATAGAAGTCGTAACTTCGTCCCCATACGAGAGAGGATTAAGAATTTCATAAGTGGAATCTCCTCCTCCTAGTCGCATCGAAACTCTGTCATCGATATTGTTTTCTTGATAGGAAACAGCAGATAGAACTAGGAATAACAGAAGCAGAGTTGCTGCACCTTCCCAGAATGTGTGATTAACAACTTTCTTTTTCGTAACTCCTTCGAACATTCCGCCGTGATCATTTCGCATCCGAGGTTGCAGGTGATGAATGAATAGTGCGCCTATACCTCCAACAAGCATGCCTAATGGGATGTCTACAAGCCAGTGGATTCCCAGATAGGCAATAGTGAATATGAAAAGAATGGTATTTACGACAATGAAGAGGTGATATGGCCAGTGTGTCCATTCACGCATTTTGATTCCTTTCTCTTTACAGTGCAGCCAATTTAGGAGAATTATTCCGAATGGTATCGCTACGTGCAAAGATGGAACTGCATTGTCTAATGGGTCATGAGTTGCATAGAATACTGTGTACCATCCATCATGGTAAAGCAGCGCTTTCATACCTGGTATCCATGAAGAGGTAACTTCCACATTCAAGAAAAGGTAGTACGGTACTGCAAGAGCGTAAATTAGGAGGTAGTTGAGGGTGACTTTGTCAGTCATATCTCTCTCGCCAACATATGCGAAATACACAGTAGTAATGTAAATCAAAAATAGGTAGATGAACAGGTAATGGAAATTCAAGAATTCTGTTAGCCATGCGTTCTCAAATGTCTGTTGAACCCACAAAGTGATTTCACCCTCGAAAGAGTAAATCCAGTCAGTCCAGTTTCCAGTTTTGATTTTTATTGGCTCATTTAGGTCATCAGTAAGTGCTTTCCATTTGATGATGAAAAGGTAACCTAGTGCATGGAGATAGTATCTTTTATCATGAATCACTTGGAAAGCTTTGTTCAATGGAGTTCTAGTATGTTCACGGCCAAGTGTAAACACCCAGCAAATGATCGGAGTTAGGATTAGGATTAATCCCATCATCACCGAGTACGGACTCATTGCTTCACCGCCCATAGCCTAAGGCTATGAGTATTTTCACTCCGCAGCGCTTAACCGGTTTCTTTCATCCTCTGCTTTAGCGACGGCGATACCATCTTCGACATCGACTCGTCGTAGAATGATCGCTCCAGCTACAATTAGTAGAGATATGGCGAAAATACCAACTCTGGAATCAAACATTACTGTCATCACTGCATAGATTAGCGGTCCTAGTAAGGCAGCCACTTTACCAAAGAATCCGAAGAACCCGAAGAATTCTGCGGACCTTGTTTCTGGAACCATCTGGCCAAACATGGAACGTGCTAATCCTTGCGAACCACCTAGCAGGGCCCCAGCAAACACTCCAAGTAGTAAGAATTGGAAGAATACACTAATTCCTAAAGGTGCCCAAACTAATGAGCGAGCAGTTTCTGGGATGAAGTCTAGAACTCCATCACCAAGACTGGTAGGGTGGTTTTCTCCAAGGCCAACCCCTCCATCAAATTCTCCACCAATAATACTGTAGGAGAATCTAGATTTATCCATGGATGCAGATAAATTAGCAATAGTAGATTCACTCAATGTGACATTTATTGGTATAGGTACGCCATCATCATCAAATGCCCATTCGACAGCATATCCCTGCCTCTTGACATCTTTATTTTGCTGAACTGGTAGAATCTCTTCATATTCTAGAGCCCACTTTTGCTCGTCGTCATCCGGAAGTGCTGCAATATTGTTGACGCCTTCTCTTGCTTCGACAACGTAAGTTTCTCCATCTGCATCCCAAGTATATTGGATGTCGTATTCCTCGTGCTTTTCTAGTTCGAGAGGTGCAAATGATAGTGCACCAATAATTACTACGCACCAGCAAACTAATGAGAATTGTAGCGCTTTCTTAGTGCCCCACTTGTCCGCTAGTTTGGTAAATCCGATGGCTGCTGGTGCAGCAACGAATTGTATAATTAGAATTGTTAAAATTAATCCAGTTGTTGTTAGGCCGAGTACTACAATACCAAACACACCTGCAAGAGCGGTTACTGAATTGATCCCATCGATGAAGCAGAAGTAAGCCAACATGTAGATGAATAGTGTTTTGAAACTCTTGATATCTTTCAGAGTGGAGATGACTTCTCCAAGAGCCATCTTTGTTGATGCAATTATCCCCATTGGCTCCATCTCATCTTCTATGTGAGGTTCTGGAACCATTCTGAATGTCATTTGAGCGAATCCAATCCACCATATTCCAGATGATGCCATGACGAATGGTATTACCCAACCTCCATCGAGGTTTAGTACCATTATTAGGTGGACTACTAGCAATAATCCTCCTCCTAGATATCCTGCAGCGAATGCCTTGTTTGAGATTGCATCCATTTCGGATTCATCTCCCATATGCGGAAGAAGTGCATTGTAAAATACGCCTGCTCCATTTAATCCAACATTTGCAACCATGAACATAATGGTGGCCCATATCCAACCAATAGATACTCCTAGGTAAGGGGATAAAGCGAGTAGTATACAAGAGATGGAACCGACCCAAGTTAGTGTTCGCAACCACCAAATTTTGATCATTCTTCTGTCAGCAATTACTCCAAGTGAAGGTGCACAAATTGCTACAAGCAATGCGCCAATCATTACCGCAGCTGAAAACATTGCATCAGCAGTCCATTCTGAACCTAGAATTTTCGTAGAGATTCCGTTTGCTTCTGCGAAAAGGTATGCGAACCATGCTGGGAAAACCGCTGTTGTAACCGATGTCTCAAAAGCGCTCTTACCCCAATCGTATGCACAATATCCTCGTACGCGTTGGTCTTCTGCCATACCTCGCACTGAGTTTCACCGCTTATGATAGTTGGGCCGGTTTCATTTTCCGGCACATGGTTCAATAATGAAATCGTTTCATCCCGAGTTGATGGAGTTCATCCAACATCCAGAAAATACGCATGCTTCNTTGGTGAAAGCAATGCAAAATATGGATGGAGTCGAATTTGATTTACGNTTAACTGCAGATGACCAATTAGTAGTCCATCANGACCATACGGTTTCTATTCCCAAAGAAAAACTAGATGGCAAGCCAAAAATTGTTGAAGAATGGGATTTGGCAGATTTGGAAAAAGTCGGATTTTGTTCATTTGAAAAATTGATGGCTGACAAGGAATGGCTTATTCCTTGGCAGGAACATTCCAAAGTTGCCTGTTTGGAGATCAAGAGATGTTTGCCTTCAATAGAAAAAGAACCCACTTCACGTATGGCTAGAATCATGGAACTTGCCAGTGAAATGGTGGACGAAGCAGGTATTCACAAAGAAGCCGCAGTGTTCTATGCATTCCACAAGCCAATGCGCAAGGTTGCTAGGTTGTCTGGTTCTAATCGTCCTTGGTCGAGATTGTTGCCGGTAGTTCCTAGAACTGGTTCTCACAATAGTAAGAGGTTACGAGCACTTCCACAGTTTGTTTCGCACTCTTTCAATAGACTGATGAAGAAACAGAAAGCATCCGGAGCCCCAATGATGCCTTGTGCTGTTGATTATTTTGAAGGAATCAAACGTTATCTACATCTTGGTAGGCCAGTAGGTCTCAAAGGTCGTCAACTCAATAGGTTGAGGAAAATTTTGGGTGATTATCCAGTGTACGTATGGCCTGGACATCCTTACATGGAAAGAGACCTTTTGAGTGCAGGATTATCTATTCTAACAGACTATCCCGATCCTTCAATGCAATTGCCTTGTGGCAGTAGCAGATGGATGAGGCCAGCTACTATGCCTTTGTCTGATGAACAGTGGAATGGCCTAAGTAAAGGGATAATGCCTGAAGATGTCGCTCCTTGGCACGAAATTAGTGATGAACAATTGGGTTGGAAGGCGGTTAGGATGATCGGTCACCGCGGTTGCGGTAAAACAGTAAGGCCTGTTATTCAGTCGATGTGACGCAGACTTTGCTCTTCTGCGATGTATTTTGGTCGGTAAATCGGGATGCCTTTTCCATTGCGCATTACCGTTCTCTCATCTACAATCTGTGCACCAATTCCTGCAACTCTTGCCCATCCGAAGAATGTAGTATAGTACTCTGGGTCTTGTAATCCAACATAATTCAGTAGAGTCCCACTTGCTATGTCGACATTTGCGTTTGGATTGCTAATCTTTGGATTCTCGGAAAGTACCATAGGAGCAATTTGACGTAGTACTCGAATGATCCTGAAATATTCGTCATCCGGGCAAATCTCTTCTCCAAGAGCGAATTGTGCAGTGGCTCGAGGGTCTTCTGCCCTAAGTACAGCGTGTCCAAAGCCAAACACAGGCCTCTTCGCTTCAAGTTCTCCTCTAACAAATCTCTCAACATCGGCTGGGTCGGAAGTTCCAATGCTCTTGACAAATTCAAAGCACGATTGATTTGCTCTACCGTGAAGTGGTCCTGAAAGAGCATTCATTGCACCCGCCATTGAGGAGTATACTGTTGCATGCCCACTAGCTACTGCTTTGCCCGTGAATGTAGATAAGTTGCCTCCACCATGGTCCATGTGAAGCACGAGATAAGTCGACAGAACTCTGTTCATCACAGCCTTGTCTACGTTTTCTAAATCAAGAGTATTGGTGAATCTTCCAACCAAAGGTAGTGACATGTCGTCATTTGGAATGTTGTCAGTTCTTCCTTCACGATATCTGAAAATCAATCCCATCAACCTAGGCATCCTTGCAACAAGATTCAGAGCATCTTCTTTCCAATCATCAACTCCCCCTAGCATTCCTAGCGTGTGAATTCCAATTGAGAGCCAGTCCATGGGGTGGCCTTCACGAGGAAGAGTAGCCAGGACTTCTTCAACTCCAGATGGAAGTTCTCCTCTAGATTGCAAATCTTCTCTAAATTCTACAGATTGCTCAAGGTTTGGCAATTCTTTGTTGAATAGGAGATAAATGATGTCTTCAGGAGACATCATGGCTAATTCACTAATTGGATATCCGCAGTAATGAACGCCTTCGGTCGGGGTGACGAAAGAAGTTCTGCAAGTGCCGACAGGGACTCCACGCATACCGATATTGAGGTGGGCAGTAGTTAATTCCAATAACGACTCATCATCAGCCAAGAATCCACACCCGAACCAAGGGAAAAGCCACCACGGTATAAGGGCGACGCTGTTTTTTGCAACAAAACACAGTTTCGGTGTATTTTCAAACACCTAGTGTTTTTCACTGAAATTAATGAGAAGTTGAAATGTTTCATCTTCTCTTAGGAGGCCACTCTCTAAATCCTCTAGTAGCATCTCTGTCTTCGATAATTTTCTTACGAATTGTATTGCCATCAATGATGAAAGCCTCTTCGGATTCAAGTCCGGGGCAACTATCGACCGTCTTCTCCCACGAACGCTCGGAACGTACATTTTCGGCCCAAAATGGGAATGACTTACACTGTGCAGGTCGGGATTGGTATACTGTACATTTCTTCTCTTCGTCTAGGTAGATACAGATGTCAGTGTATGGGTCGGAATTCAAGATCCATCTGCCATCAAGGGTTTGACGACAATCTCTCTCAAGCCATTCCTCAACTTCCATATTGTGATGCGAAGCTAATGTTTCAGCATCGACTGGTCGCAGATAAACAATGCCTCCTGGCTCATCACAACATTTCCCACAACTTGTTTGGCAAGCGAATGGAACTCCAGACATCCACCAAGGGCGCATCATGCCTCTTCACCTTTAGGTGTCAAGACGGTTAATGGCGTCAACATAGTATATTTTGGAGGTTCTTGCACATTCCCCAGAATCATTTCAATTTCTCCAACTCTGTCAGCGATTTCGATTAATTCCTCTACCGATGCGTCACGGCTTTTTTCAGCAAGGTCATACATTTCCTCTTCTAATTCTGCCAATTTTTTTGATTGCTCGATGTGTTCGTTACTTATTCTCTCAAACATTTGGTCTGTAATCGAATCTATGCTTGAGGTTGTTTCTGTAACTCTAACTTGGTCTAGACTATCCAACTTGTCGTCTCTTTGAATCAAGAACTCGTCACTTTCGTCAACAGTTAGAGTAGTTGTGACATGTGGCGTGAGGTTCTTGCTGGTCAACACTTCATGCAACTCATCTTGCTCTTCAATAGTTAGTTCTGGAATTTCCCAGTCATCACTAAGTTCAGGAATTGGAGCATTCAATTCTACTCCTGCAACGTCTCTACCAGTGTAGACGTGATCTAGTGTTTCATTAATTACTCGAGATGCAATTTCTTCTAGGTCTTCCCTTTCGGTGAACATTTCCACATTCGTCATTTCCTGAGGGGATTCTTCCAGGATATTTGTGATGTCATCACCGGAAACGATTCGTTCTCCGGATTCAACAGCTAGAGCGATTTTCTCAAATGCAGCATCTGTGCTTCGCCAGTCTCCGCTTCCGTGCTTTACAATTCTAGCAATCATGGCATCGTCTAGAAGCAATGCGCGTCCCCCAGCATTTCGCCTTAGATGTGTGATTAGTGAAGAGGAACTTGGCTTTCGAATCCAGACGCTGGTAGCCGATCTCATCACCTCCCATAGTCTACGTGCTGGCCATTCATTTGAATCGACTCTAGATGTAGCAACTATTTGGACGCCCAAATTTAGTGCATAGTCAATCATCATTCCGAGTTCTGTAGCAATTCTCTCGTCAGCCAAATGTAAGTCGTCGATTGCGATTAGGTTTGCATGTGCTACGGCATCTTGCCAACCATCCGGTAGAGATTCCCAACCTCGCATTGCCGAGGTTGAAAGTAGGTGTACATTGCCATCCTGTCTGCGAATCATCGCTTGAACTGAAGCACTCAAGATGTGGGATTTTCCACACCCAGTGTCTCCAAGAATTAGAAGTGGATTCATTGTTATTCCAGGTTTTTCAATTACCTTTTCACAAGCCATAGTTGCTCGGGAATTTTCTTCGACTACATGCCAACTCTTCCATGTGTTATGGTCTGAGAGTTTCTGAACCGGTGGCCACAACGGTCTGAATGCAAGGTCTTTCATGCCATAATCTGTGAAATTTGTAGAATAACCTCTCTGTGTATCTAGGACTTCTGCCCATATCGGACGTCCATCTTTCAAAAGGCCGAATGATTCTCCGAGTAGTTCCTCTTCACCTTCTTCAAATTCTTGTCTTTCGCGCATTTCACCGATTCGTTTAGCAGCGATTTGTGAAAGTGAAGTTTCTCCTTCGTCCAGATTTATGCTTGGCTTCCATGCCGTATCCTCGCCTAAAACATGGTCTGCAACAATGTCAAAAGTTGGTCGCGTTTTAGCACCAGTTCTAGAAAGAAGGTTACCTTCACGAGTATCAATTGCTTCTTTGACACCGCGTAATGTATTCAATTTGGACAATGCTGGCTGAGTCGAAGTGTTTTCCCTGCCAAGGCTTTCTCTCGCATTAGCTAAAGCAAGTTGGAGTTTCTCTCTACGTGAAAGTCTCATTCTTTTTCCTCCTCACTAAATTTCCAAGATTCGAGTTCTTTGTCTATGTCGATTTCTTTCTGTGGAACACTAGACGCTTGAGATCTCTTGGCAACATTACGCTTGATTTCGATTCCTCGAGCGGCTAATGGACTGACGACCTTTCCTTGTGTCTCGGCTTTCTTTCCACCGATTGCTTTTGGACCAAGTTTAGTTTCAGGTAGATTTCTGGATTTTTTAGCGGAATCTTGGCGCGCAGCATCATTTAATCCAGTAGGTATTGTGTTTGGAATAGATGGCATAGCCCCTTCCTTTCCAACTCCAATTGCAGTCTTAGGCAAGGGTTCTGCTGAAGGTAGTTCTCCGATTTCCCTGTCGCCCTTAACAGCAGCAAGACCTGCGAGTTTGGTTTCTCTCGCACTCATTACTTTCGCATGCTTGGCCTTTCGCCTTTTGACTAGTTGCGGCTTTCTTGGCCCCTTTGATACAATTGGTTCTGGGGCTTCTTCCACGATTTCTTCTTGAACGGTCTCAGTGATGATTATTTCCTCTTCCACGACCTCTATTGGTATCTCTTCAATAACTTCTACAGGTTCTGGGGCTTCTTCCACGATTTCTTCAGGTACGAATGATTCTGGAGTATTTGCTTCCAAATATTCTGCTAGGCGAAGTAATTCTTCTTCGGTAGGAGGGGCCATCAGTGGATGGTCCAATAGTGAATCTGGGTCAGAATTCCATGCAGAAATTACGGATGTCTCCAGATATGGAGCAGCCCTCATCAGTTGTGCTGATTCCGATTTACTCCAAGCCGATTTGTCACACGAAATCAATAAGCAATCATCTTCGAATCTCATTCGGTCTCCGAGTTCTCTAACCATCTCAATTACAGGGTTTGATCCACAAATGTTTGCTAGATATTCTAGGCCGTCCAAGAGAAGAACTGCTCTCAAATTACCCTCTAAGAATCCATACACGGTTCCCTTGATTGCGTCGATATCTACGAATTGAATCCCTTCCCCTTCTCTCTGCGATAACCAGAGACTATTTTCGGAAGGAATGTCGAAATTAACCAACAATTCTTCGCGTGTTTTTCTGCTGATAACCAACAATGGCTTGCCGTGATTCTTCAAATTAGATGCCAGCTGGAATATCATTTCACTTTCATTGGAGTGAACGCTACCCGGCTTTAGTGAAGTACCCATTTCAACATGTCTGTGAACCATTGCTGCTGCCTTAGCCTTGACAAACTCTGGGGCCTCGATTGTTGCATCAATCGTCGGTAATTTACTGGATTTAGTCCATGCATTTTTTCGAGTGCTGATATTTTGCCACCACTGAGAAGACTTGCTTTCTTCCGGAGTTTCTACTGTAAGTTTAGCAGTTGGGTGCAAATCAAGAATACGTTGTACATCGACATCTTCTATCAACTGAATTACACAGTCTAATTCCAAGCAATCTGCTTCAATTTCAATCAATGCTTCGACTCCTTCCAGAATCGCTTTTTCTTCATGAATTGCAGCACATACTTCGCCCCTAGTGACAATTACTTGCCCAACCCTTGGCATCTTCTCAGCAGGTGTTCTTTCTGTACGGATATATCCGCTTGAATTGAGTTTCACCATCTCATTGACTAGGGTTGCGAGAATACCTGCGCCTCCGCGCCGTTCCTCGATAATATTCCCTCTTGGTAACTCGACCATGGGCACCCCTACGGGGTGGTTCGTAATTCCACCCTTCTTGAATGATGGGGATGAAACTAGCATTATGACGAGGGTTTCATGTCCTAAATGCTCGTGGCGAGAACATGGACGCACCAAAGGGGCTAATTCACTTTTCGAATACCCCTATTGGGAATGAGCTGAATGATTCAAGTAAAAATATGAAGATTTTACTAGGTGTAATCAATCTAGCATTTGTAGTTTCAGCAATCTATTGGCCAGCCAATTTACTTCTAATTGCGATTCTATTAATCGTCATAGATGTAATCCTAATCCGCAGTTTGATTTCTGCAAGTGCTTTAGTTCCTCTAGCCGTTAACTTGAATCATCCATTTATGGAATCTGAACCGATCGCAAAATCCGAGATTATGGTCAAATTTTCCGAAGAGTGGATAGACCCTGGAGTCCATAGATTAAAGCTGGCTAAAGATTCTCTTTCCTGCTGGGTTATCCATCGACAGGATGACGATTTGACAGTATTGTCTATATGGGATACAAATCTGAAAGAATCAGTCCTCAATAGGCATCTAGGGGTTATCAATCAAGCGATTTCTCTCAACAATGCGGTCAATGGTTCAAACGACGAATTCGAAGATGCACGTGAAAGGGAATCTCTGGAATCTACATTGCTTGAGAGGGAATGGTTGCCAGAAGAAGAGATAGATGTCCAAGGTCCGATTTCTCGTATTTTCTCAAATGAGTGAAATCGTTATGCAAATATAAACATCGCACCGTACCTTCAAATGGTGTATTCTTCGCACACACACCATGGCCGCAGACTCAGTCTGGGACGGAGACCTGTCCTCTCTAGACGAATCTCAGCGTGAATTGCTGACTGGAGGTGGGCTGTCAAGGCGATTTTCTAATCTGCCACTTTGGCTATCTCATCCCTCGAATATAGGTGCATTTTACGGGTTTTTGGTTTCACTAGCTTTGATTCTTCCATATGCAATGACGGAAGAGTTCTGGTTCCCTCTTTGGTTACTTCATGCCAGCCTGCTAATTTTCGCAACTGCATTCTTGGGTATTTTCAGCAGAATTGTTAATGCCTTTACGAAAAGAATGCCAATGGCAGTTAACCGTAAAGTCCTCTATCCAATGCCATTCATCGGTTTTGCATTGTTTACCTTGATTCATACCGACTTACTAGTGAACAATACCTACACGCAATACCTCTCATGGGGATTGCTGATGATTCCAGGTCCGCTTTACATACACCTTTCATGGGCTCCAAGATGGAGATTACTTTGTATGATTGAAGATGGTTTTTCACCATTTGTGGACATGCCTGCTAAGCAATATCTTCAGGAACAGGAGTCTGATTCTATGGGATCTTCTGACACTGAACTAATGGAAGTTATTGAAGAGTTTGAATCTGAAGAATAATAATCAGATTAGGCCTACTTCTTTACCAGCGCTCTCGAATATTCGAAGAACTTCATCTAAGTCTTCTCGAGATAGACCTGCTGACATTTGAGTCCTTACACGTGCCTTGTCTCTTGCAACCATTGGGAACACAATTGCTCCAGCCATTACGCCTTGCTTTAGCATCGCATTTGAGAGGCCTTTGGCTACAGAGGATTCGCCACACATCACAGGAATAATTGGAGTGGTTGAAACACCAGTATCGAAGCCAAGAGATTGCATCTCGGTTCGGAAATACTCGGTATTTTCCCATAGCCTTGCGTGATGTTCTGGTTCGTCCATCAATACCTCTACAGCGGCCTTTTGCGCTGCTGCAACACCCGGAGGTTGTGAACCGGATAGAAGCCAGGAACGTGAATGATTTAGGGCATGTTTCCTCACGATTTCTTTACCTGCGAGGATACCTCCCTGTACTCCGAGTGCCTTTGAGAATGAACCAACTTCGAAATCAACTCTCCCTTGGAGCTTAAAGTGGTCAACAATTCCTCTCCCACCGTCTCCTAGCACTCCTTCTCCATGGCAATCATCAACCATTACCATGGCATTATATTCCTCTGCTAAAGCAGTTAATTCACCCAGTGGGCAGATGTCACCATCCATGGAGAAAACTCCGTCAACGATCACTAGCTTCCTTTCAGCATCTTGATTCTCTCTGAGAACTTGTTCAAATGCCCCCATGTCGTTGTGAGGAAATACTGCTCTCTGAGCCTTTGTCAATCTAACTCCGTCAATTATTGATCCATGGTTCAACTCATCTGAAATAATGATGTCTTGCTTTCCTTGTACCAGTGAAGGAATCAATCCGACATTGGCAGTATATCCTGCTGAATAAATCAGTGAAGATTCAACTCCTTTGAATTCTGCAACCTTATCTTCAGCTTCCAGGTGAATGTCCATTGTTCCTGCAATCGCTCTTACAGAACCGCTTCCTGCACCATACTTCCTCGTAGCAGCGATAGAAGCCTCTACCACCTTTGGATGGGTTGTTAGATTCAGATAATTATTCGCAGATAGCATTATTGTTGGTTTACCGTCCATCGTACAACGAGGTGTGTTCGCACTTTCTAGTGTTGGAGGTTGCCATAGAAGCGATTGTTCTTCTAGATGTGCGTATCTCTCTTCCATCCAAGATAAATCTCCTGCCATGGTAATGCCAAGTGGTTGTTCTACATGTTGTTTTGCTCCGTTGCAAACAGTCATGAGTAAGTGGTCGCTGGGCCCGTCAATGCGAATTATCGGTATCGTCTCATCTGGACTCGGTCGAGCCCACATTTTCATGTCTCAGCAGCATTACCAAGACCAATTCAAGACAGTTATCGGCAGAGGTGCATGGCCTGGTACTCTTAATGTAAAGGTCGAAGGAGAGTCTTTAGTTCAATACAAGAAACTTCGAGTGAGTGCTGGCTTAGAAGAAGGAGAGCCAAGTTCGGTAGATTTGCATAGAATCAAGGGTTTTGATAGAGATGGAGTTTCATTTGGTGGAGCGACCGCCTTCCTTGCAACAATAGAGGCTGAAGGAAACACTCATGATTGCGCAGTTTTAATTCCCGATTTAACAAGACACGAAGATGTAGTGGAAGTTATCGCAGGGGTTTTCCTGCGAGAATCATGCTCATTGGAGGATGGAGATACTGTCAATATCGTCCTTGAATGAAGTCAAATTGACGAATTAGAATATCTTTTTGTTGTTGCCTACAGAGGTCTTGCCATCTCGAACTAGAATGATCGGGAACAGGAATTCTCGGTTCGGGTGTTTCAATATCCGGTATCCCTTCCCATGTGACTGACCATAGAATTAACCAATCAGGGTCAGATAATCCCAAATCAATTTCAGTTTGAGGGTTATCTCTAGCCTCGACAACTTTCTCTATCGTTCTGTAACCAGTAATGACAGCAAGCATTGCATTTGCAATTCTTCTAACTTGATTCCAGACGAAGGCTTCACCAACAATTTCGAATCCAACAATACGGCCATCATTTACCCATGGCTTGCAATCCTCTACGACTCTGGTTGTTGTTCGTCCGGGTTCTCTACGGCAGAAATTGGACCAATCATGTTCTCCTTTGAACAAGGAACACAAGTCTGTGAATGCTTTCAGTTCGGGCTCGACCCACCCCTCCATGCATTCCATTCTGTATCTGTATGTCCGATATAATGCTCTACGTGGGCTCCAGTCATCCGGAACTTGTCTTGCGTCAATCAAAGAGATGCTTTCTGGAATTTGATGACCTACGGCCTTGACAAACCCAGCTTCTCCCATTGCATCCCAGCGCTCCTGTTCGAGATCGATGAATCCTCCATTCAATCTTACATGGACGCCAGAATCTGTGCGGCTGGAAAATGCAACAGGCATTCTTTCTTGAGTCCATTTCAATTTCTTTTTGAAAATGTGCATGAAGGTTCCTTGAACTGTAGGGACGTCCGGTTGAACCTGACTGCCGTGAAAACAATCACCATAGTGACCGAAACGGAAGGCGATACGCGCCTTCCTCATGGCAATGCACCTCACTCATCTGAAGAAAGCATCTTTACTGCATCTTCAGCAGAATATCCTAGGCCACCAACAGCCCAGACTAGTGCCTGTCTTAGCCATGGCTGGATCATTGGATTGTCCATTGGTTGTCCAACTCTTTCGATAGCATCAACAATCAGTCTGCTAGCATCAAACAAAGTATCCTCCACAGGGATCTCGTTCAAATCAGCCATCTTTTCAAGTCGCTGATATTCTTTGATAGCCATTGGAATTCTACCACAATCTAAGCAGAAATTTGCAAATGAGGCAACATATTCCAAGTTTTCTTCATCAAGTTGCATTGCCTTCTTGTAAACTTGCATGATTTTTCCGGCAGGAACATCTTCTTCCATGTCCATGGAAAGACGCATGAATGCAGATTCAGCCCAGCCATAATGCGCTACTGCATTGTCAGGTTCTGCTTCTCTAGCTTTGTCAAATAATTCCATAGCATCAGTAAATTGTCCACTTGAAAGGGCCATGCCAGCCTGCTGGATTAGGTCGCTCATGACAGCGCCTTAGAGAACAGGTTTTTGAAACCTATGTGTCAATCTTGAGATTCTGCGATTTGGTCTTTTAATTCGTTTAGAATACCAGATTGGCTATGTCTTTGATGCATTTCATTCAGAAGTTCCTCGATAGACTTCCAGTTTGTGATGCAGAAGAAAGAGAATCTTGGGTCAGGAAGATCAATCTTTCTGGACCTCTGATAAGTTATGAATGCGAACATTTTCTTGAAGATACTTTTAGTGACTTGGCCTTCTAAAGTTGTAGCATCTGAATTGTCTCCTCCTCCTGATGCCCCTACTGAAACCGACATAGAATCTTCTCCTATACCTAATTGGCTTCCAGTGTCGCAGATTATTGTGTTGTAACCAAATAATGCCCCTAAGAAAGTTCTCTGAGTTCGAATTTCATTTATGTTATCGAAAAGGATTCTTCTTCCATCGCCGGGTAAAATCAAATGTTGCATGAAAACCACGCGGTGATTGGTAATTGCATAGTGGAAACTTCTTTGATAGAGTAATGTCATTAATGCGAAAAGAATCGACCAAAACAATCCAGCAATTATCATGTTGTAAGAATCTAATGGGATGAATCCGGATTCTTTATCCATAAACCAAGCAATTACGTCATCGAGTCTTAATGTTGGTGGAGTTAATGCAACAATCAATAAGAAAATTGTAGTCCATTTACCACTTGTACTTCCATTCATCATTCGATTAAACCATGCTATGCCTAACATGATTATCACAAACCCAATTTCGCCAATTTTTGTTATATTGACTAGTTCAAACATTAATTTGACAAACATATTGTCATCATCGTTACTAGTCCAATCCACAGAAAACAACCAATGAACAGCAAAAATTGTAATCGCGATTAAATACATCGGAACAAATGCAAAAATAGATGGTTTAATGTCCTTCAATATTTCTTCATCTTGTGTTAGTCTAAACTTGTCTTTGAGTGCGTTATTTATTTCAGAAATAGTCTTTATTTCTGTGTCCTCGCTACTTGTTTCTTCTGCAGCCTCGGTTGATAGTTCCTCATCAGACATAATAACCTCTCCTAATTAGTAACGAGACATAGTCGATGATGAACCTTACGGCGAATTACTCAGTGAAGTAGCCCCCATGAGTGTTCTGCGTTACCTCGGATAACGTCCCAATCTTTGCGAGTACGTATGCCCTGTTCATCATCAATTTCTAATTTAGTGACCTCTAATGGGTATTCATTGTATGTTAGGTGCGATTTCATCCCACCTCTTGTAGGCTGGTCAAAGGTCCAATGCGCTCTAGTGACCGCTTTGGCTTCAATACGGATTTCTGTGACTCCATTCCACATGTGAACATGGAAAGTTGGAAGGCCCAATTCGTTGCAGGTTCTCTCAACTCTAACTTCACTGAATCGTTCGCTTCTTTGTCGACCAACATCGTGGAAGAGGCCGCCCATTGACAATGGATAATGAGTAAAATCTCTTCTTTTCCAATGACGTGAATCTTTTGCGGTAAGAGTAGGTGAGATATGTGGTAAAAACCAGTCTATGTATGAGCCATCATCCAAATGTAGCATTCCCCAAAACCATGGAGGTGAAGGAGCTTGAACGCAGACTTTCTGGAAATAGGCTGAGCCACTAACCTCCTTTCCATCGATTGTTCCATTGCACAGGGCTCCATGCAATCTTGAGATCCCGTATCCCATACCGAGACCGTACTCCGCTTGTGCAACCTTCATGCTCGACATGGCATTATTCCATGGCTGCATTTTCAAATTGAAGTCGCCATGATCTGTATCTAATTTGAGCCAGAATTCATTTTCTTCAGGATTAAGGCCCATTGAATATTCCTTTTCAGTATGTGATGCTACTACTCCGCCCTTTGCGTATGGCCAATCAGGGTGATCTTCCGAGACAACGATAATTCTACTTTCTTCCAAAATTAAGGGCTCAATCATCTTGTAACCATCATACCACCATGCGGCAACCATGCCATCCATGGCGATGCCGCCTTCACTATCGAAACCAGGTCTTCCAATAGGTTTCCAAGGGTGCCCATTGACCTCTACCAGGGGGTTATCTTTCGTAGACCACAAAACCATCAATTGTTTTCCAGCAGGGTTGCCTCCTTCATCATCCAGCATAACCAGCCACCACCACCAGTCCCAAGTCAAATGGTGTATNGGNGGNAGGTTCTGCAACTTCCACAGGCTTGACAAATNACCTGTGAACTTCTGTGAATCAGTCATTAATCCACTTCCTTGCCCTTGAAAATCGACTGGCCAACGAACCAAAACATTGCACCCTGGAATACCAAGACCAATGTTGAAATTAGGAATGATAGCCAATTACTAACTCCAAGGTTCGGACTTCCACTGAATGCTGCGAGTGGTTCAGCGGCTGGAAGTGCAACATATGCCATTTCTCCTAACCAATTTTCCTCACCTTGGCCTCCGCCCCACAAACCGATTTCGATTAGCTGCCAATTGTCAGGCCAACTAATCGCAACACCTGCATCGACGATAATCATCCCCCATCCGATTACAGACATGTAGCGAATTGAAGAATCTCCTCCTGAAAATATTGCAACGAATGCCATTCCTAATTCCCATGCAGCAAAAATAATGGCGAGTATAACACCATTTTTCCAAATTATTCCGAATCCACAAAAGATAGTTCCGTAAACAAGAGAAACAAGCATAGTCGCCCATGCTATCGACATCCATACTCCAATGTCAGACCAACGGAAGAATCCATCACTGGGTCCAGTAAAACCTGTGATAAGACACAAGATGATGCAGATAGAAATTATGAATGGCCAAGTTATTCCTATGTATCCAATCATTCTGTAAAGTAATAATTCTCCTCTTGCGATTGGCTTGGCAAGCATGTAGTGAATCGTACCTTCAGACATCTCTTCTCTGATCAAGCCAGTAGCTAGGAACAAGGGTAGGAAGATTCCCAATAGGTATACGATTCCGAACTTACCTATACCCAAAATGAATGACCTATGNCCTGCTTCTTTNCCGTATTTCTCTTCATCAGGGTCTTCGTCTACATTCGTATCGNCATCTACTGTGATTGTAGAATTCAAAGAGTCCACAGTAACCAGAATATCACATTCTATACCGTTGTCATTTCCATCTCTCTGGCTAGAGGTGTCGAGATTGGTACAATCTCCATCATCATCATTCCCGACATAATTTTCCCCTTCACTTAGAGCATCCCAATCTATGTCATCTTCATTTATCCATTTTTCAGGAGGGTCGGGTTCAACCCAATCGGGGAATGATTCGGGCGAATTAGGATTAGTGCCCTCTAATCGTTCTTGGCCATCTGGATAACCATCTCCNTCGGAATCGAAAGAGTCACCATCGTTGTCAATAGCTTCAATTTCAGTATTCATGGCTTCGATGTAAAATAGTAACATCAAAAATAGCGCTAGAGCTGATGCGATCATAACAACCCATGTGGAAATTCTAGTGCGATATTGCCGCATTGTGAATTCAGCAATAGCGGTGGATTTACGGTCAAGTTTTGACCAAATTGTATCCATTTTATTACTCATAACGAACCTCCTGTGAGGTACATCAGAATCGATTGCAGGTCATCGTCAGGATTATCGATTGCAGTAACAGTGCTGCCACTATCGATGATTGTTTGTGGTAGTTTTTTGTGAACTTCTCCTAAATGACGAGTTTCGATTAGTAATTTGGTAGGGCTGGAAAATGACATGCCTGTGACCTCATCAATACCTAGCATACTCTTGGCAAGCTTACGTGGGTTGTCACATTCTAACTCTATCTTGTGTGGATGCTGGTCTAGCATTTCCCTAATCGCATGAGAATTTCCAAGTGCAAGAATTCTCCCACGATGAAGAATTACAATCTGTTCAGTGATTCTTTCAATCTCATGAAGGATGTGGCTGGAGACTAATACAGTCCTACCCATTGCTCCCAGTTCCTTGATTACGTTCATGATAGTCGTTCTAGCGAGTGGATCGCATCCCTGTAAAGGCTCATCGAGAATAATTAATTCTGGGTCGTTTACCAGAGCATGCGCAATTTTAACCCGCTGCCGCATTCCTTTCGAAAATTGTCCGATTCTCTTGTGCATTACATCTGCTAAAGATACGAACGAAAGAACTCTTGTGGCTTCCTTACTAGCCTCCTCTCTTGTCATTCCATGGAGCCTTGCGAAAGTGGTAACNAAGTCGAAAGCAGTCATCCAATCATACATTTTTTCATGCTCAGGTACGAACCCTACTCTTGAGTATGGTGCTGGATTTTTCCAGGGGTCTGTGCCGAACAATCTAATCGCTCCAGAACTAGGCTTTATCTTGCCCATCATCAATTTGAACAGAGTGGATTTACCTGCTCCATTCATTCCTAAAATTCCGGTTACCCCACCTGAAATTCCTAATGATACACTATTCATTGCATTGATTCTGCCATAGGATTTTGAAACACGATCAAACATNATCACCGGTGTGTTTTCTACAGGTTTCCATTCTGTAGTTTCTGCAGTTCCATGCTGCGTAACGTCCGGCATCATTCTCTAGTCACCTCCAGTGAAGAGACTCGATTAGCGAGCAAATACAATGCTAGGCCATTCATGATTACAACGGAAACTAAACTCCAAACCCAAGGGTGGTCATAGGTCATTTCTGTACCGATCAGGGCTTGACATACATGTGCTACTGCGTCGTATGGTGATATGATGTACAACAGTGATTTGTCGAATAGGGTGTTGATTATAGCGGCCATTGAGCGAGTTCCCATCAAAATAGCAATTAGACCGATAGCCGGGAAGAATCTCCCTCTAGAAATACTCGATAGCGCCAGCCCAATCGAAGTGTACGTGAATGCTAGAATCATACCGCATACAAACGCCGCTAAGAACATAGGGAATGTGTCAATGATCCATGCCCAACCCTTGCCCATAACTAGTATGTCGACAAAATAGTATATTGCCAAAGTTCCGTTGATTATGAAAAGTAGAATTAAGGCAACTGACAGGAATTTCATCGCTGCATAGTCGAATCTGTTAATCGGCCTGGAGAAGTATAATGCACTTGTTCCATGTGACCTGTCTTCTGAAATCATTCCTCCAACCAAAAGGGCTGCAACTATCGGGTAATACAGAATATTCCTAGGGAAGAATCCCATGACATGTCCATACATATTGTCCCGATTAACTCCCCAAATGTCGTAAAGTGTTGGTTCACCAATCATCCCAAACAAAAGTGCCAAGGCAACATCAGTCATCGATGCAATAATCACGAAGAAAATGAAGAGTTTAGTCGGTAAATTCCAAGGCCTGTGGCCTTTGGAGAAAATTCCCAAAATATGGTGTCGCAAAATAGCCCAATTCCTCATCCAGCGAGGATTCAAAGTACCCTCCCAAGGCTGGTAAATTTGTTCAAAAATTTGCCCCTGTGGAGCTGAAGCAACTTGTGCAGTATTGGCATCATCGTCATTTGAAGACCATGCAGCCTGCATTTTGGTTTGCCCAGTTACCGGAGTTTCTGCACCAAACGTTTCATCCTTGGATTCCACAGGTAGGAAGGGTTCGCTGGAGTCATCTTCAGCCATTCACGCCCCTCCCAATAAATCATCACTAGTTTTGATATCATGGCCTAATCTCTCCATAATTACCAAAAATAAATCTTCGAGGCTTGCTTCATGGTCGTGCATTCTACGAACTTGAGTTCCAATATCGGCAGCAGCCTGAAGAATTTCTTTGTAGGTGTTATCGCCATTGTGGCCAACTCTCATTACTCGGCCTTCACGTCTAACTTTCATACCTCTGTCTGTTAGAGTTTCTTCCATTTTTCCGGGGGAGCCCCAGACATGAATTTCGACTTCTTTATCGATTGCTTTGAGATCTTCAATCTTGCCTTGTGCAGCAAGTTTTCCCTTGTGCAGTAAGACAATGTTTTCACACACTCTCTCTACATCATCCATCAAATGGGAAGCCATCAAAACTGACCTCTGGCCTTGATTAACAGTGGTTTCAAGGGTGTTGAGCATAAACTCTCTAGCCTGGGCATCTAATCCATTACTAGGTTCGTCAGCAATGATTAGGGCAGGATCATGAATTAAGGCACAAGCCAATTTTGTGGCCTGTTTCATTCCGGTGGAAAAGGAAGAAACTTCACGATATCTTTGTTCACCAAGGCCAACATATTCCAAGGCTTGATGTGCTCTTTGAAGGGCAACATTGGGATTCATCCCAATCAATTCACCACTGTATCTAACCTGGTGAATTGCATCCATATTTGGATTTAGTGCGTCATATTCAGGCATGTATCCTATGCGTTGNCTAATTTGGTCGCCTTGGGTTCTAATGTCAAATCCCANAACTTTGCCTTCACCAGATGTGAGTTGTATCAACCCCAATATGGTCTTCAGGAAGGTAGACTTCCCAGCCCCATTTGGCCCAAGTAAACCAGTAGAACCTTTTTCGATTCGAATGTCTAGCGAATCAAGTGCTACATGAGGGCCATAAGATTTGGTAAGAGCACTAGATTCGATAATCAAGTCCTCTACCATGGAATACACAGAGGAAGGTGGGCCTTTGAACATGCCCCTTTCAGGGGCAACCTTCTCTGACCTTTACTGCGATTCCTTTGGTGAAGGTTTCAAATTCACTTGGAGTAGATTGTGAGCGGCCGATAGCTAGGAGTTCTCCCGACGAATTAACAACTAGGACAATCTCTCCAGGCCTTACCCATTCATCACATGCAGTAACGAAACCATGCATTACATTCCTGCCGTCTTTGACAAAGGGCTCAGCGTCGCTATCAACTACGACCCAAGCAGGTCCCTTGCCTATATGTTGATTCAAGTCACTGGATGAGAAACCACTAGGGATGTTTTCTGTCCTTAATTGGTGCAATTTCCTCGCCCCATTTACAGTAAGTGAGATGCCGCCTTCGGCAAGACGTGGGGAAAACAAATGCTCACCTTCGGAATTGATGACATTTCGAATCCTGCCTGTCCTACTCATTACGAAAGTNGAATCTTTACAGATCGATATGGCTTCACTTTGTTCAACGTTGCAGAGTACGCATAATTTGTCAACAATCTGGNAGTGCTTTTTCGCATCAGGGTCACGTTCTGTTGGTTCGATGCCAAGCTGTTCGAAAACTCGCTTGTGCAACTCTTCGGTATCAGATATGTCAATAGGAATGAGTTTCCTGTTGTGAATTCCATAATTCTCTAATTCATTCTGAACTTTGACAAAATCCGGTTTACTATTCCACAACCAATCGGGTCCTTCGACGTGAGCCCAGGGGTTTAGATCTTCGAGATTCCATGGCACAATTCCGATTGGAGTTTGGATGAATAACTCGTAATCAAGAGAACAAATTCTCTCAATTAAATCTCCAATTTTATCCCTCCAAGGTGCACTGGAGCCATGAAACAGAATCACATCACCAGATTTCGTTGATTTCCACCGTGAGTAGACTTTCCTCCTTGCCATTTCGATATGAGGTCTGCTCAAAGTGTCTGCACCACCCCANGATTCTCCTCCTCCTCTAGGCGTGAATTGAGCGTCTACTAGCCAATCCCAATTTCCTTCCCATCGCCCCTTTTCTTCTCCAATTTCTTTGGATGCAGAAATCTCGTCTAAGATTAAAGGCTCCATTTTCATGTTTGAAGGGTTAGTAGTCAGCCAAAGAAACGCTTCACGAAGTGCAGGATGTTCGTGACTTCTTCGTTCAGCAAGTCTCCAAATAGTTCCATCACGCACTGCTTGGCGGCATCTAGAAATCTCTTNAAGAGTTACTTCTAAGTTATATTTCGAGAGAAGTATAGTGCGATCTTCTTTGTTCATGCTTCGAACATCCGATGGAGAATAGTGAGTGATTGATGGCATTAGAATCGGCCATTCTTCTATTTCTGCAATTTTTTCTGTACCCCATGGTGTCAACAATCTTCCATCTCTGGCAAATAGGACATATGCGGCTGAATCAAACAAGTCTGCTCCCATTGCAATTAGCATAGGAAATAGCATTGGATGCCCGCAACCGAACATGTGTACGGGGCGATTTGGAGACAAATTGGACTTACATGCTAGCATAATCTTAGCCAAATCCTTGTACTTCTGTTGTTCCATAACAGGGACAATTCCTCCTATGGGGTGAACACTAAATCCAAGTTNGCTCATCCCTTTGGCACTCCTCGCTCTTAATTCGGGATATAATCCACCTTGTATGGGTCCATTGAGCATTACTCCACTAGCGGTTTCAACAGATATTTCTCCTCTTTCGATAGTTTCTCTAACAGCACTTTCGACCTCTGAAAATTTCATGTCAGGTCTTGTGAAAACATCAAGCATAGTGGCTACATCAACACCAATGTCTTTTTGGAATTGNACAATTTCTTCTACTCCTACTTCTACATCCCCATACACGTAAGATTGGAATGTGCCTGAGTCNGTCATTACCATACCTGGATAGTCTAACAATGAGTGTACGCCATTTTCAATGGCTACGTCCTTTAATTTGTCATGTTTCCAGATGACGTATGAATTTGTAATTAGGGCTTGTATGCCGTATTTGTCCCACATTTCTCTGGGCTCTATTGTTCGAATATTTGGGTTGATCACCGGTAGTAGGCAAGGCGTTTCTACAATACCGTGTTTCGTATGTAATTTGCCTAGCCTTGCTTGACCATCGCGAGTTGTAATCTCAAATTTCCCTTCGTCCTTTTCCCTGCAAGGCTTAGGGTCTTTGCGAGTGCCGCTTTGCCATTTCATTTCATCACCCAAATTATACGAAATCAACTTGGCCATGGGCTAGTATGAATTCTCTTCCCAGTTCATCAAAAGTGTCCAGCAAACTTGAACAGAAACTGACCTTTGCAATCTCGTCATCATTTTCTAAATCATCTTTGACTCCTTGCAATGTTCCAGGGGCAGCTCCACAACTTAAACACGCACCGGTCAAATCTAGAACTAAGTGCATGCCATCGTTCTTAACTTCGGAAGATGTTACTTCGATTCCCCCTCCGTGACCGTCTAAAGCGGCTCTAACTTGGCCAAGTCGTGCCAGTAATGCAGGCACTAAATCTTCAACATCATGGAGAGAAGTATTTCGTAAATTCTCATCCATTTCAACATCGGTTGATTCTGCGATTCTGCGTTGGGCTTCGACTTCCATAGCAGCCGCAGCCTCAAGGCGATACTGCTCTAGAATGNCGTCATCCATGCTTATGCGTTCAGTTTTCTATTCAAGAACCCTCGCTTTGTATATTGTAAAGTCCGTACAGTCATTGATAAAGGGGTAACTCTAGGAGTTAACATGGGAGACGAGATGTTGAGCGTCGAGAACCTCCACGTCAGTGTGGACGACACTGAGATACTCAAGGGTGTTTCCTTGAAAATCAACTTAGGTGAAGTTCACGCAATCATGGGCCGAAATGGTTCAGGAAAGTCAACCCTTGCTAACGTGATAATGGGTCACCCTGCATACGAGATAACTTCTGGAGATATAAAATTCAAAGGAGAGCNTTTAGAAGAAATGGAAGTCTTCGAAAGGGCTCGAGCTGGTATGTTCCTTTCTTTCCAATACCCTTCGTCGATACCAGGAGTTCAAGTTGGAACCTTCCTGAGAAAATCGGTTTCTGCCGTTAGGGGGGATGATGCACCTACTGCCAGAGAATTCAGAAAGGAACTGAAGTCTTACATGGAAGCATTAGAGATGGACAAATCATTCCTTTCACGCTATGTCAACGATGGATTTAGCGGTGGAGAGAAAAAGCGCCTCGAAATTCTACAGATGTTGTTGCTTAATCCAANTTTGGCCCTCTTAGACGAGACNGACTCTGGGTTAGATATCGATGCANTGCGAGTAGTAGCTGAAGGAATAAACAGTATCACTCCAAATGCAGGATGCCTTCTAATTACTCATTATCAGAGATTACTTGACCATGTCAAACCAGATTACGTTCATGTAATGATCGATGGAAAAATAGTCAAGACAGGCGGTGCAGAATTAGCTGCTGAACTCGAATCAAAGGGTTACGATTGGCTTGAAGCATAGGGGTGGAAAAATGTCTGGAGATACAGCAAGAGATGCGGTAGGAGATTATCGCTATGGATTCCATGATCCTGAAAATGCAACAATCAGATTCGACAAGGGTCTCTCAGAACAGGTAGTCAGNGATATCTCAGAATTGAAAGGAGAACCTGAATGGATGACCAAGATTCGCGTCAAGGCTTACCATCGTTTCATGGAGATGCCTATGCCATCCTGGGGTAATTGCGACATGCTAAATCAGATTGACTTCGATGCAGTCACATACTTCTTACGTTCTTCAGAAGGAACTGAGAAAAATTGGGATGATGTTCCTGATGATATCAAAAATACATTTGACAGACTTGGTATCCCTGAGGCTGAGCAAAAGTGGCTTGGTGGCGTAACCGCTCAGTATGAATCTGAAGCAGTCTATCATTCGATAAGAGAAGACTTGGAGGAACAAGGAGTGCTATTCCTGGACATGGATTCAGGTTTGAAAGAGCATCCTGAGATCGTGAAGAAATATTTCTGTTCGGTCGTACCTGCTAGTGATAACAAATTCTCTGCCCTAAANACGGCAGTCTGGTCTGGAGGGTCATTCATCTACGTTCCAAAGGGTGTACATGTGGAGATGCCTGTTCAAGCGTATTTCCGAATTAACGCCAAGAATATGGGGCAATTCGAACGTACTCTAATCATCGCTGATGAAGGCTCTTCAATTCATTATGTTGAAGGTTGCACTGCGCCTACTTATTCTACAGAATCTCTACATTCTGCAGTTGTAGAATTAATCGCTATGGAAGGAGCAAAGATTCGTTATTCTACAGTTCAAAACTGGTCAGCAAATGTCTACAACTTAGTTACAAAGAGAGGCATTGCACACTCTAATGCAACAATCGAATGGGTTGATGGGAATATTGGTTCTAAATTGACAATGAAATACCCAGCCGTAATTCTCAAAGGCGAAGGGGCACATGCTGAAGTCATTTCAGTTGCTTATGCTGGTAAAGGACAACACCAAGATGCTGGAGCAAAAGTTCACCATCTTGCGCCTAACACAACATCCAACATTTTGTCTAAGTCTATTTCTAAAAATGGTGGGCGCTCATCATACCGTGGTATGCTACAAGTTACACCAAAGGCAAAAGGATGCCGCTCAAAGGTTGTCTGCGACGCTCTAATGCTTGATGCTGACAGTCAATCTGACACATATCCAACTATGGAAGTTGGGAACTCAAGTGCTGATTTAGAGCACGAAGCTAGTGTGTCTAAGGTAAGCAATGGCCAGCTATTCTATCTGATGTCGAGAGGACACAGTGAAGAAGAAGCGATGGGTATGATTGTAAATGGATTCTTTGAACCATTCACACGTGAATTGCCTATGGAATATGCAGTTGAACTCAATCGTCTTCTTGAATTGGAGATGGAGGGTGCAATTGGATGATGCAGTATCCTCAAATCAGTATCCCTCCTCGCTCTCAACACCTTTGGCGCTACACTCCTTGGAAGAGGATTCATCCAACTAAGGTTTCTGAAATGCCGGGTTCGGACTCAATTAGATTCTCTTCTGGCCAAGACTCAGAGATGGGAGACAGTGATGAAATCGCTCGCTCATTTATCCATGCGATTTCACCTGTTTGCAAAAAAATTGTTCTCAAGGATGAAACATTGGAGCTAGATTTGCGTTGCTCCGGCCATATCTGTTCGGGCGAATTGAATATTGAATCATCTGGCAAGTCTACTATTGTCATCAGGATTTCAGGCGATGCTGGATGGACTGGATTGCGCATTCGTGGAAATGTAGAAGGCTCTCTTTCCATGGCTACAATCAATAATTTGGCAGGAGATGGTCACTTTTTGCGTTGTGAAGATTGGGTTGTCGGCAGAGATTCAGAACTAGAATTTGCAACTCTTTCCGCAGGTGGATTCCTCAACAAATCCGATATTCGTGTAGATCTAGCCAACCGCGGGGCAGAAATGAGAGCAGGTATAGCATCGAATGGATATTCATCTCGACATGACGATCACCATGTTGAAATCAAACATAGCATCGGTAATACAGATTCTTCATTTGTCATGCATGCTACTTGTAATGATTCTTCTCATTCTGTTGGTACTGGATTACTAAGCATCTGTGAAGGTGCAGATGGGAGTGATGCAGGTCAAGTATTCCGCAACTTGTTGCTTTCAGAGAAATCTCGTGCTGAGGCAATTCCAGAACTTGAGGTTCTGGCTGATGACGTGAAAGCTGCACATGGGGCCGCAAGCGCTCCAATCGATGTTGATCAGCTTCATTATTTGGCATCTCGAGGCCTTTCCAGTGATGAAGCATCAGCATTGATTGTTGAAGGTTTTTTGATGGACGCATTCAGGGAGATAAAGAGTGAGGAAGTTGTCGCTGCTATGAGAACAAGGCTACTTGTTCATCTAGAGTGTTTAATGAATGGGTGATTCAATGAAGCAGGATTTCCCAATTTTTTCTCGAGAGGTTAACGGCCGCCCTCTGGTCTATCTTGACAATGCTGCCACTACCCAAAAGCCGTCATGTGTTATCGATGCGATGACGAAATACTATTCCTCATCTAATGCTAATGTACACAGAGCTGTTCACACTCTAGCCGGTGAAGCAACTGAAGGCTATGAAGCATGTAGGAAATTATTGAAACAGAGATTCAACTCAGATTTTGCAGTTATCACTAGCGGCACTACTGAGGCAATAAATCTTGCAGCCCACGCTTGGGGTGAGCATAATTTGCTACCGGGTGATGCTGTAGTGTTAACGGAAATGGAGCATCACAGCGACATAGTTCCTTGGCAAATGTTGGCAGAAAGAATTGCTATTGAATTGAGATTCGTTCCTGTTGATGAAGGGCAACTTGACTTAGATGCCCTCGAAGTGGCATTGGAAGGTGCAAAATTAGTGTGTGTTGTTCATACATCGAATGTACTTGGGGTTAGAAACCCAGTTGAAAAGATAATTTCAATGTCCAAATCAGTGGGTGCAAGAGTGCTTGTAGATGCTGCGCAAGCGGTACCGCATGAAGTGATTGATTTCAAAGAGCTAGGAGCGGATTTCATGGCATTTAGTGCACACAAAATGTGCGGTCCAACGGGAATTGGCACTCTGTTAATTAGCGAATCAGCGTTCAACGAAATGCAACCGTTCATGGGTGGAGGCGACATGATACAAACCGTTACTCTAGAAGGCTCTACCTACCAGACTAACGAACACAAATTTGAGGCAGGAACTCCAAGAATTGCTGAAGGTGTTGGATGGGCTGCGGCTCTGGAATGGATGTCGCATATCGACCTAGAAAGTCACCACTCACGCCTTCTGAAGATTGCCCAGAATGTCGCAAAGCAACTCGAGCAAAAAGGCATGAAAGTCTACTCTACACTAAATCCAAGTGATGCCGCTGTTGTTTCATTCACCCACCCTACAATTCATCCAGAAGATTTCGCTAGATTACTTGATGCACAAGGTATTGCTGTTCGAACAGGCCACCATTGTGCCCAGCCCTTGATGGAAAAACTCGGAGTTAATGGCACAATTCGAGCATCATTTTACATTTACAACGACGAGTCTGATGCTGAGGTATTCCTTTCAGGAATCGATCGTGTATTGGAGGCAATGGCATGACTTGGCCGGATTCTATTCAGGAGATAATAGTTGAATTCCAAGAAATCGAAGACCAGTTCGAAAGGCTGGAAGTTTTGATGGATTTTGCTGACGAAGTTGATGAGTTACCTGTTAATGAATGGAATGACTCCAATTTAGTTAGAGGTTGTCAGTCAGTCGCTCATATTGAAGTAAANATCCGTGATGAATTGGTTTGGCTACGTGCTGCAGCGGATGCAAAAATGGTCCAAGGATTGCAAGGAATTCTTTCGATTGCAATAAATGGAAAATCACCTGAAATNGTAATGCAATTGACTCCAGATTTCGCTGAAGAGGCNGGAATATTNGTCAGTCTAACNCCTTCGCGTTCCAATGGTTTTAGAACCATGTTTGATATGATCCAGAATAGAGTTAAGGAGGAGATTTTGTGAGTACTAAAGAAGAAGTAATGATTGCTCTAGATGAGGTAGAAGATCCAGAACTGAATCTTTCAATCGTTGAGTTGGGATTGGTTTATGATGTTCGTTTTGAGGATAAAGATGGAGTTCAACATGCTGAAGTTGACATGACATTGACTAGCCCTGGATGTCCTGCTGCGGCAGAAATAATGGCTGCAGCTCACCGTGCAGCACTAAATGCTGTTGAGAGTGTACACATCAATTTAGTATGGTCTCCAAGATGGGATCCAAAAGTCCACGCATCTGAGGATGCTAGGATGGATATGGGGATTTGGGATTAATCAAAGATATACATCCTTTCTGTGAATGCTATTCTTCGGACCCAATCCCATTTTACGAATTTCTTCGACATATTGCTTTCCTTCATCGTTTCGACAATAAGTCAACTCGCTTTTACCGATGTAATAATCCCAGTTTTTCTTGAAAACTTCAGCTCGTTGTTTTGTATTCGCTACAATCGATGGAACGGTGTGATACATCTCTATGCTTCTTTCTGCACGTCGCAGGAATTTAGCTAGAACTTCTGGTAACAATTTGGATAGCCAATTATCTCGCATGTGCATAGCCGGTCTACTGATAATGTAGCGAGGTTTTTCTAATGGGCCAAGGACTTCTTCCAAGGCCTTAGTAAATTTAGCAGTCTCATCTTCAGAAGCATGTTCAAGATGATACCGTAGCCATCCTCCGCCTCTATCCCCTCCCGATGCTTTGCAATCTCTGTCAATTTCTCCCAGATCGCTCAAAGTATCAATAATCGCTTTAGAAATTTCAAGCATCATTGATTCATCGGTCCATGGGCGCTTGTTTATCCCGAATTTGAATCCACCAGAAAACCCAGGTGCTAATTTCGCTTCGACTGCAGAACTAGATTCAACATCAAAAGGTTGGCCTATTTTCCATAATCCCCTTACGTGACTTCGATTTCTTGCTCGCGATAACATGTCCTCATTGAATAACTCCATGCCTTCATTCACGCCTTCCGGTTTTGCATCATTAAAGGCAGCATGAACGTGGCCTACTCCTTTCTCAATAGTTCCATCATCACACACCCCAAACAACTGTTTGTGCTTTCTCTTGAAGCGTTCATAATCATCAAATCCTTTTGTGAACTCTTCCGCTAGACAAACTATATCCCAGTTATTTGCAACTTTTTCTTTCCAGTTAGAATCGAGCCGTATTGAGCGGCCACGTAATTGATTGATACTCATGCTAGTAGTCACTGTTGTCAAATCCACGAGTACGTTGATTCGAGAGGCATCCCATCCTTCCCCCAATAATCCTCTAGTTCCAATGAGACACTTAGTCAGCCCTTCTTGGAAGAACTCTGTAATCATCATTGAATAATATCTGGGAATCCAATTCTTTCCTCTTCCCTGAATTTCATGGTATCCTTCTCTAGTGTGGTTTTCGAATCGGATGTCCAAATCGTTCTCTTCAACCCATTGTTTTGCCCGCTCGATGAATCTCTCAAACAAATCGTCATCGACTAGTACGGTACTTCCAGTCATTAGAATAGGGTCTAGAGAATCTCCTTCTACGTGAGAAACCATTGAACGGAATGCTGCTATTGCTCCACCTGCTTCATCATCGAGGATTCCATCTACTAATGATGTAGCAGATGTCTTTTCAAAATCCGTAACTATTACGATTCTAATAGAATCTCCTAATGCTCTTTTTTCAGTTGAAACAATATTTTCAAGCGCTGCAATTTTTGAAGAAGAATAAGCCATTACCCTGCCTACTGGTGATGCACAAGGTCTTGAGCCCGTTTCTGTAATCTGAACACCAAGGAGTCTTAATCTCGAAACTACAGATTCAGACAACTCATGGTCTGTTTGATTTTCAGAACGTCTCAAGCCATGGCGAACATAGCGATCAAGAACTGTTCTAAGCATACTTATTCTTGTCCAAGACTCATCAAAATCGTGAATTGGAATTTCAGGAACGTCGACGGGCAATCCACAATTATGTAGCTGTAAAAATCGGCGTCCATCATCAGCAAATGCTGAATTTTTCTTATGGAATTCACTCCATTTCATATCAGAACCGCCGGGTGATCTCCTCTCCTGCAAAGATTGGAAAACCCATGTGTCCAAATCTTGAACTCGGTCTGTTTCACGCTGGATTTCTTTGCTTCGCAATTCACCGAGCAACTCTTCAAACTCAGAATCAACTCCGGCAATGTATTGTAATTCATTTGAGTTAGGTCTTACAAAATAACACAAGTCTTGGTACGGTGCTAGGTTGGTTTCACGCACTAGTGCTGGTACGGGGACTTCGTAGTCTACTGGACCAAAAAATTCCTCATATCGTTCAGCATCGACTTCATCGAAATCTTCAGCAACAGGTGGAGTAGCAGTTAAGCCTAGGATAACGGGGTTCCCAAACATTTGCTTNACTTCTGCAAGAATTCGNCCCCANTGGTGCATTAAGTGGTGNCATTCGTCGAGGATAATTAGTCCGATTCCAACATCTTTCAATCGNTGGAGATTTGCTTTNGCNCTTTCACCCAANATTGAGATNGCATTNCCTTGTTTTGCAATTTCATCTCTGACCTTTTTCCTNTATGTTCCNAANCTNTCTTCATAATAATCAGGATTTTTTTCCTTGAGATCAGTCTGCCATGCTTCACAAGTTTGATAATCGTGGGCTTCACCTTCAGAAATCAATTTTTCTGACCATTCGATGAGGGCTAATTTTTCAACATCTTCACCGCCCTTACCCGGTGCAGTTACTGCCTGATAGGTCAATGAAGTGAGCAATCCTGGTTTCTTTGGGTCAGTGCTGATGTAATCCTCTTTGCCGTCCATGTCAAACAGTGAGGTTCTTGCTGCCCATTGGGCTTGAATAGCGGAATTAGGAGAAAGTACCAAGGCAGGTTTCCGAACTAAATCCGCCCACACATATAGTCCCAATACAGTTTTTCCAGAACCCGGCGGGGCAACCACGTAAAGTCGAGTTTCACCATTTTCTAATTGTGGAATGATTTCCTTACATGCCGCCTTTTGAGATGGTCGCAATGTGCCATCAAAGCGAATGTTACCAAAATCCGGCAGTGGTTCTGGCATATTTGCGCTGTTATGTTTCCTATTTATGACGATGAGCCCTACTCGTAATGATCTTCATCAATTGAAAAGATCTCTTGAGAGATAATTATCTCTTGATAATTATCGATAGTAAATCGCCATCTTTGAGCTGATGTTCTAGGCCGACTCGTTGCCAGTCAAATTTGGCCGAGGGGCCTTTCACTCTAGCAAATCTGAACTTTCTGACGAAGTCGCGATGGAGATTGTTACACACGTTTTCAACAGTTGAATCGTCTTTTACAATCAACGGTTCCTCAAGGTCAGCCTCCTGCCCTTGCGGTTTGAGGAATATTCGCATGAAGCCAAGGTTGTCATAGATGAAATCCTTCAAATCATCTAGCCCTGTACCTTTGAATGCAGAGATTCGCATAATTGGCCAATCTTGAGGCAGTGCTTTCTCAGCAGCTACAATTTCGTCCTCGGTTGCAATGTCTATCTTGTTAACTGCAATAACCGATTTTGAATAGACTCTACTTCCAACCATTGTATCAACCAACATCTCTGCAGTTGTATCTGCTCTGAGAGTTACTATTGCTGAAGTGTAGCCGAAAGAGCGAATGATTTCTCCCATTTCTTCGGGCGTCAAGTGTGTCTGTTCGACAGTTGTGCGAACATCTATTCCACCTTTGTCGACTCTCTTAACGAAAACAGGGGGTTTGGTTTGATTCAATCTTATTCCGGCGTTTTCTAGTTCTCTATGTAGCACTTTGAAGTGAGAATCTTGGAACGGGTCTACGATGTAGAGAACCATGTCGCATGAGCGAATAACCCCAAGGATTTCCTTTCCGCGTCCCTTTCCTTCAGCAGCGCCTTTGATTAGACCTGGTAAATCTAAAATCTGGATTTTTGCTCCACGATGTTCCATAAGACCAGGGATGCAGGTTAGGGTTGTGAATGCGAAATTCCCAGCCTCAGATTTAGCATCCGTAACTTGAGTGATTAGAGTTGACTTTCCAACGGATGGGAAACCGACCAGTGCGACCGAAGCATCACCGGATTTCTTGACTTCGAAACCTTTAGCNGGACCTGCTGCTTTTGCAGATGCAGCAGCCTTTTCTTCCTTGAGNTTTAACTGTGCAATTTTGGCTTTNANTTTACCAATNTGTGCATTCGTAGCCTTGTTCTTTTGAGTCTTGTTAATCTCATCATAGAGGGCCTGAATTTGCTCTTTGATAGTAGCCATATCACACCCTCCTATTCAGAACGGGCGGATTGGTATTCTTGAATGCTATCTATTCCTTAGCACAAATCAATGCAAACTTAGTCCCGATGGAATGATGTGCATTGCCTTACACGCATCAAGCATGGGGATTGAAATGCGCCTCCATCTCGCTGATGGGGAACGTCTGAAGGAAATCCTCGAAATGGATTGGAATCAGTTCGTTTCTCAAATGGAGAGTAGTTCTCTTCGCTCTTTACGTCCATCNCCTGATTCGAAATTNGGNCGAGATTTCGATATAGATTGTGAAGCTGAATTTCTAGANNTCGCAGACGAAATTTCTGGGCAGGGNACNGTTCGTGATGTACTNTCATCTAATGATGCACATGACGCACTATTGAAGATTGTAGAATGGGTNAGTGTTGGTCATTGGGAAGCATGGGAAGGTCGTTGTTTCCTATACATTGAGAATGCTATCGGTAGAGAACTAGAACATGTTGATGACATGTATTCNTATGAGGTATGGGAAGANGTTAGGAGTTCGTTNTCGCANATGGGAGAGTCGGAATTTTCAGAGAAAGTTTGCGCTGATTGGATGCAACGTCGNAANGAACTAGGNGAGACTTTAGACGAGTCNAAGGACCCAAGAATAATTCCAACTTTCGAAGCACATGATAGGAACTCAAGGACGCTACATCATGCTGTTAATCAAAAAATATACATTCAAATTGTAGGTCGNGAACATCTTGATGCTAAACTATGGGGCCATGGAGATTGGAACTTAGGCAACCTCCTGGATTCGTGAAATTGAAAAATGACTTGTGGTTGGATGTAGCATGGACGAAGAAGAGGTAGTTGTAGAAGATACAAGTGCTGAAACCTCAACAGAGGAAGAAGTCTCTCCCGAAATTGCTGAGGAAGTCGATCCGTTGACTGAGGCACTTCAGAGAGCAGAAGCTGCCGAAAAAGAGATTTCATATCGTGATGCTGAAATTCAAAATGTCAGAAAGAGGCTGATGTCTGAAAAGGCCATTGCAATTCAATATGGTGGAATGGGTATGGCTAGAAAAATGCTTAGTGTCTTAGCAGATATCGATCGTGCACTATCTGTTAATGAGGATGAAGGATTGTCACTAATTCGTTCAAAGATGTGGTCGGAATTATCCAGTGATGGCGTATCAAAAATCGAGACAAAAGGTAGTAAGTTTGACCCTACAAAAATGGAAGCGATTACTACATTGCCTCCGTCTGAAGACTTCCCTGCTAACACAGTGATTGATGAGCTAGAGGCTGGCTACATGTACAAAGATAGAGTTCTAATTCCATCAAGAGTTGTCGTAGCATCCGATCAATAGTTCCGATTTAATTATCGCACATCGTTTAGATGAACAGAACCAACTTCGAGTCTTTCATGTGTAGGATGAACTTCAATCATAATGACNGGGACATTGAGATGCTCNGCTATTTCTTCAGCAGCGGATAACGGGAACTCAATCCTCTGTGTTGAAGCATCATATCTTATCCAACCGTCAATTAATCCCAAGGTTTCTGATAACTCCTTTACGTCATCTGAAGCATCTTCTAGCGAGCAAGGGATTGCACCGAATAGAATAGTGTCATCATTTGACAATATCTCGTAGGGCCTCAAAGTGGCTTCCCCTCTCCGTCTGAATCTGTTCCTCAATTGTCCAGCATCCTTGTATGTAGCAGTACAGAATTTGACATGAAAACTCATGTCTCTTGCAACAGTTTTCAACTTCACGCCTAACTCCGCAGAACCTTCAGCGGCAGCGGTAATTCCTCCTGCAAGATTGAATCCTCTAACATCCATATTNCCTTGATTTCCAACTGTTATCTCTAACTCGTTTATGTTGAGGAACTGAACGGGAGATTTGTCTAATTCATCGAGTAATGTCAGAAGTTTTTCTTCCTTGTCAGGCTCTGCAGGTAGTTCGATACCTACGCAGATCCCTGCTTTGTCTGCAGCGGTTACCGATTTCAAATACCTCGCTAGACTCAGGTCTAGAAGGTGAAATCTAAGTTCATCAAGCCCGGCTTCTCCTAAAGCCATTGCTTGTTCTTCTTTTATCGGAATTGAAGTGTAGCAATGGATGTGATGCTCCTTGCCAAACGCTGATTTTAGGGCCCTGACTGCTTCTACTGTTTTCTCAAAATCTAGCATTGGGTCTCCTCCAGTGATTCCGGTTCCAGTGGCCATCATCGCCTTACCTTCCTCTATCACTTCATCGAAATTTGTACATCGTCTTTCGTTTGCAAACATGTCTGGAGTTTCTCTGCGGTTATCTGAAAGCGGGCAATAATCACAACCCCAGTGGCATCTTCCTGTAACAAAGAGAACCAACTTGCTACCTTGTTGGCACTGGATACAACCTTCAGCCTCGCCTTGCTCGGGCGGGGCAATCTCAGTTGCCATCTGTAGTTGCACGAGTATTCGGTCTTGCATCAATGGTTTGAATTCAACGGTTGTAACCATTCATTCTCGCTGCTTTGCTCGATTTAGTAACCAAATATGGAACTCATAATTTTCAGTCAATTCTGGGTGGAATGTAATTGCCATAGTATTTCCTTCGAGAACTCCAACTACTTCTCCTTCCAACCAAGCAATTGGGTGCTTACTACCTTCCAAAAACCGCGGCGCTCTAATGAATACTCCTGGGAAATTGCTAACCTCGTCAAGGCTGATTTTGATTTCTGCTTGGAAGCTTTCTTTCTGTCTTCCGAAAGCATTTCGCTCAATCGAAGTTTCAATTAATCCTTGTTGGGACAAGAGTATTGCTCCAGCACATGTTCCCAATACAGGAGTTTCATTTTCTCTGATATGTTCCCAAATTTTAGAATAGAGATTTTCAGATCTACTAGCAATTTTCATTGCTGTTGATTCTCCACCTGGTAAAATGAATGCATCAATCCCTTCAACATCGCTTGCTTTACGTAGCTCTCGAATCTCAATTTCTATATCGNTTCTCTCTGCNGCCTTCNATATTGAATACATATGCTCATGTCGAGCGCCTTGCAACATAGCAATGCCCACAGTCAGCATATATCAGCCCAGAGGCACAGGGTTCTTCACAGCGACGGTTTGTAGTTCAATTATTGAACCGAGCGCGCCTCGCAGTAACATGGCTCACGATGGCGACTGCTTCTTGGTTCCGGGTCCGGTCAGGATGAGTCAAGCTTGTTTGGATGCTTTAGCAAGTCCAACAATTACTGCTAGAGGAACAGAGTTTCGTGATGTAATGGCACGCTTGAATAGCGGATTACGATATGCTTTCAATCTCTCTCCTTCATCTGATGAAAGGAAAAATCAGTCCTGGATTGGTGATGATGGTTACAGGGTAATTGTTGTTTCAGGTTCTGGCACGGCTGCAATGGAAATGGTCATGGCTAATCGTTTCAGGCCAAANGANCGCGTATTAGTTCCAACCAATGGTAAATTTGGTGAGCGNGTAGCAGAAATGGGGTCCAAGTTTTGCAATGTTAAACATCTGAAATACGATTGGGGAAGGTCCTTCGATTTAGGAGAGATCGAGGAACAATTAGCGAGAGGAAACTGGGAAGCATTAGCAATATGCCACAATGAAACATCATCTGGGATAACTCAAGATGCACTGGAGTTGGCCGAAATGTGCCAAAGACATGGGGTCGCCTTTGTTGTCGATGGTATCACAAGCGTTGGAGGCCTTCCGGTTCACCCAGAAGAATGGTGTGCAGAAGCAGTAGTAGTCGGTGCACAGAAGTGCACAGCAGGTCCAAGTGGTATTGCTGCAATCGCAGTGAATCAACACTTCATCGACAGATGTACTGCAATTAGAAANCAGGATGATTCAAATCCAGTCTACTANCTAGATATTCTTNCAGCNCTGAAAAAAGGTGACGANGACCAAACTCCTTGGACTCCAGCNATTAANCCAGCTATGGGCTGGGCCGTTGCTCTTGAAGAATTAAAGTCGGAAGGACTGGAGNNNAGGTGGGCTAGATGCGCCCTCATGGCTAAGGGAGTNAGAGCATTATTCACCGACCTTGATTTCGATTTATTGGCGGACGAGTTTTTCTGTTCCTCTACAGTTACAGCGATAATGTATCCTGAGGGGATTAATGACGATTGGCGCACTAGGCTGAAAGAAGAGTATGCCACTCAAGTTATTGGAGCTCAAGACCATCTCAAGGGCAAGATGTTCAGAATTGGTAGCATGGGGGAAACTCCGGTTACTGAAATGATTGAAGGGTGTAAACGAATGATTTCTTGCTTCAATGACTTTGGCTTAGATTTACCAGAACTTGATGTTGAATCTTATTTTGAGTGATTTGAATGTTCATTGTGCTAGGTCGGTTTCAACCATTTCACAAGGGACACGAATATTTGGTTGAAGCAGCACTGGGTAAAGGTCCAACCGTAATTGCAATTGGTTCCAGTGAAGCAGAAATGAGTATGAATAATCCCTGGAGTGCTGATGAGAGAGAAGCCATGATTAGGGCGTGGTTAGGTGACAGAGATGCAGAAATCGTCCATATTCCAGACATTAATGATCCACCTAATTGGGTTGAACATGCCACCAAATATCATGGGGAAGGGACACTAGTAACAAGTGATGAATCCACTAAGAACTTGTACGAAGCAAGCGACTTTTCCGTCGACTGGGTAGACCTTTCAAATCGAGAATCACTTGAAGGATGGAGAGTTAGGGCTACTTTGAAAATGCTTTCAACAGTATATGAGACAGAAGCTCAAAAAGGGGTTATGTCGGTCTCAATACCTTCGAATGTAGTGGATTGGCTGATTGAAAATGATGCACTATATCGNCTATACTCTATGTCAAGAGATGTAGAACATGCAGGTTAGGGATTCTCCCTCAAGACTTATCACTGACTTAGTTCACGTAGTGCCGTGGACTTCCTCAAAAAAATNGGAGTCATGGCCGCCGGTCTAGGGATAAGTGGTGCGATTGGAGCCATTTCTGGCGTTCTTCTTCTTTATGTCTTAATCGATGCAGCAATCGCTGGAGCCGATGAAGTTGTTTGGATGTATTTATCTGGCGCAGTTGGCGTAATTGTTGGCGGAATATGCTTTCGAATTGTTCTTTGGGCAGGAAAAGGAAAGAAAGTTTTGCAATAATTCAAGGCTCCAAATCTGCGAGAGTTTCATAACTCGTGTTCACTAGCACATTTGCATGGGTCTGAAAGAAAAGTTCGGAATTGACCTCGGAGTTTTCAAGGATTCAACGACCTGGAAGGCATTAGGCATCGGAATAGTTCTGTTNTCGATTATAGGATATGCTGGACTTTCAATGTTTGATTTAGCATCATCCGGCTATGGCGTAGATAGGGATAATATCCGCCTGGCACCTGATTTTGAGGTTGAAACCGTCAACCGTTCCGTTGAAGAAAGTGGATATGTGAATGAAACTGGATGGTTCCAATTATCTGAGCATCGAGGCAAGGTTGTAGTTGTGGATTTCATGGCGATTGATTGTGCCAATTGCCACTTAGTTCAAGCTCATTTGGAAAATGAAATCGATGACTGGCGAGAATATGACGGAGATTATGAAATTATCATTGTCTCGGTAGGTATGTGGTATTCAGTTGAATCACTAGGTATGCTAAACAATACATTTGGCGATCCAGATTCGGACTCGCACATGCCTTGGATTGTTGCAACAGGTCAAACAGATTCGGTTCTAAAATCCGATGTCATCCATTCGGGTTCTAATTCATCTGAGGTTGATTTGGATGATGGAACATATTGCATAGAAGCCCAAGTAAACGAATCTGATGTGGAAATTTCATGTTTCGATATTGGACAAGGATTAACCGANAACGACGATTTAGATGTCGATGTTNATGGAATCGAAATTGTGATTCAAGAAAATACATCTGTCAATTTCACTATCGAGACAAGTCTTGAAGGTAACATCACATGGGAAATTATTGAGTTTACTCGTGGAGACATGGTCGAGGAATATCAAGCTCAAGCAATTCCAGTGGTACTAGTTATTGACCATGAAGGGTATATTGTGGCCAAAGAGAGTTCAGGTACGCCTACTGGTGGATGGGACGAATTCGATTCCGCAGTTCTCGCGGCAGCGGATGGCAATGCAGAAGACATGAGATTCTCCCTGGCGGAAGTCGATCGTTCTGCTGGTGCTATTTTCACAATGGGATTATTACTCGGAGTTTTGGTNTATTTCTCACCCTGTGCATTCCCAATTTTACCGGGTTACATCTCATACTATGTTGGTCTTGGGCAGCGTGAAGATGAGTTGATGGAGGCTGGAAAACTTGAGAGTAAAATGCCAGCNCATTGGATTCTTGGTGGATTGGCAGCATTAGGACAACTAACCTTCTTTGCAATCATTGGATTTATTGTTCTCGGACTTGGAAGCATAATCAATTTGTCAGGAGTTCTACANTATTTTGCGCTTGCAGTTGCGATTCTTCTAATCGTTCTTGGTGCATTCATGCTAACAGGTGGCACTGCTCATTTACTTGGGTTTGTGCAAAAATTAGTCGACAAATACTCCACTACAGAAATGGATGACAAGTTCACTCCAAGGCGTAACATGTACTTGTGGGGAATTGGTTATTCAGCAGCATCAATTGATTGTACAGCTGCAGCGGTTATTCCTTTCATTGCATATCTTGCCCTAATCGGAGGTACAGCAACTTGGACCGGTCTGGCAGGACTAATGCTCTCAGTCAGTTTGCTGATGATTGCTGTTACGACCGTTGTTGGTTTAGGTCAACAANGATTCATCAATATNCTAAGAAGNTCTACTGGACTGATTAAGGCGATTGGAGCTTGGATGATGATGATGGCAGGAATTGCACTAACATTCTACTTGACTCAACCGGAACTCATTGCGAGTTGGATGTAATCTCAGATTATCTGAGAGCCAATCTCACGTCCATTTGACAGTGATAATATTTGATGGGTTGACGGTCCATTTGGAATATGTAGCCATAAGTTAGCACTAATTCCGTGAGTGTCAAGGTGTGG